>DATGLK010000032.1 GCA_035294265.1 Candidatus Binataceae bacterium | reverse complement strand
CTGGGAACGGGCACCGAGCCCCCGGTCCTGGTGGCCCAAAACTTAGCGAGGGCGTATCGAGCGTGGATCGCAACCTGGCACTTGAGGCAGTAAGAGCAACCGAGGCGGCGGCGCTGGCGGTCGGGCGGCTAATTGGCAAGGGCGATGCGGAATTGGCCGAGCGCGCGGCCTGCGAGGCCATGCGCAGCGCGCTTAACGCAATCGCGATCGACGGCGAGATCGTGATTGGCGAAGGCGATCGCGGCGAGACCGATTTGCTCTATGCCGGTCAAATTGTCGGCACTGGGATTGGGCCCGAGGTCGACTTTGCACTCGACGCCCTGGAGGGCTCGCTGGTCAGCGCCACTGGTGGTCCCAACGCGCTGTCATGCGTGGCGCTGGCCGAGCGCGGCAAGATCTTACGCTGTCCCAACACCTATATGGAAAAAATCGCGGTGGGGCCAATCGGGCGGGGGATTATCAGCCTGGATCGCTCACCGACCGACAACCTGCGCGCGCTGGCCGAAGCCAAGAAAGTGTACGTCGAGGATTTGCGCGTCGCGATCCTGGATCGGCCCCGCCATGAGGGACTGGTCGCCGAGGTGCGCCGGGTCGGGGCCGGCATCAAGCTGCTGTCGGCCGGCGATTTGTCGGCGGCCCTGGCCACGACCAATCCCGATAGCGAAATCGATATCCTCATGGGAGTTGGTGGCGCCCATCAGGGAGTGCTGGCGGCGGCCGCCATCCGCTCGGCGGGCGGTGACATGCAATGCCGCTTTCGGCCGCGCCACGAACAGGAAGCCGAAGCCTGTCTGGCCGCCGGCATCCTCGACTTCAACCACTGCTATACTCTGGAGGAATTGGCCGGCGACAACGTGATGTTTGCCGCCACCGGCGTGACCACCGGCGACTACCTCAGGGGGGTACGGTTTTTCTCTGGCGGTGCCATGACCAACAGCGTGGTGATGCGCTCTAAGACTCGCACCGTGCGCTTCATCCAGGCGATCCATCGCTTCGATTTCAAGCCGGAGTATTGAGCGGCGACCGGCGGGCGTGTGCCCTCACGGCGAAGGAAGGCACAGGGGCGCACGAGCTTTATAATGGAGCTGCAGCTTAATGACAGTCAACTTGCGATTCGCGACTTGGTGCGCCGCTTCGCGCGCGAGCAACTGGCGCCGCAAAGCGCGAGGATCGACCGCGAGCACGCCTTTCCCGCCCAGATTATCGCCGAGTTGGCTAAGCTCGGACTGATGGGCATCTTCATCCCGGAGCGCTACGGCGGCGCTGGAATGGATCACATCAGCTACGCCCTCGCGCTGGAGGAGCTGGCAGTGGCCTGCGCCTCCACCGCGGTGATCGTTTCCGCTCACAGTTCACTTGCCTGCTGGCCGATCCTGGCGGCAGGCACCGAGGCACAGCAGGCTCGCTTTTTACCGGCGATGGCCGCCGGCCAGGCACTGGGCTGCTTCGCACTGACCGAGCCGGAGGCAGGTTCCGACGCCGCCGCCCAGCGCAGCCGCGCACGTGCCGAGGGCGAAGGTTACGTTATCGACGGGACCAAGAATTTCATCACTAACGGGCCGCAGGCTGCGGTCGCGATCGTGTTTGCGGTGACTGATCCCGGGGCCGGCCATCGCGGTATCAGCGCCTTCATCGTGCCCACCGATAGCGCCGGTTTCGAAGTCGTGCGCACCGAGGAGAAGCTGGGAATTCACGGCGCTCATAGCGCTCAATTGCGTTTTACCCAAATGCGCATTGCCGCCGACTTGCGGCTGGGCGAGGTAGGCAGCGGCTTCAAGCTGGCAATGCAGACGCTCGACGGTGGCCGCATCGGTATCGCCGCGCAAGCGGTCGGGATCGGGCGGGCGGCGCTGGAGCGAGCGCTGCTTTACGCGGGCCAGCGGCGTGCCTTTGGAGCACCGATCGGTAGTTTTCAGGCGGTCCAGATGAAGCTGGCCGACATGGCAGTGGAACTCGACGCTGCTCGCCTGCTGACTTGGCAGGCGGCGGCGCGCAAGGATGCCGGCGCGGCGCACAGCAAGGAAGCCGCGATGGCCAAGCTGTTCGCCTCCGAAGCTGCGATGCGCGCCGCCAACGAGGCGTTGCAGATTCATGGCGGCTACGGCTATACCCGCGAGTTCCCCCTGGAGCGCTATTATCGCGATGCCAAGATCACCGAGATCTACGAAGGCACTTCCGAAATCCAGCGCCTGGTGATCGCGGCCCGGGTGTTGGAGACCAGCGCGGGTTGGCGATGAGCGGCAAGCGCGAGTGGGAAGAGCAGGTTTACAGCCGTAGTGCACCGCGGCCGGCACGCTTTTCCACCCTGTCGGACCTTGAACTCCAACCCCTGTACACGCCCGAGGATCTCGCCGGCGACTACGAGGACGGGCTGGGCTACCCCGGGCAGTTTCCCTACACCCGCGGCGTGTACGGTTCGATGTACCGCGGGCGGCTGTGGACGATGCGTCAGTTCGCAGGTTTCGGTCTGCCCGAAGACACCAACGCGCGCTTCCATTTTCTCCTGGGCCATGGCGAGACCGGCCTATCTACCGCTTTCGATATGCCTACCCTGATGGGCTACGATGCCGATCATGAACGGGCGCTGGGTGAAGTCGGACGCGAAGGGGTTTCGGTGACCTCGATCGAGGACATGGCACGTCTGTTCGCCGGGATTCCGCTGGACCAAGTCACCACCTCGATGACCATCAATTGCTCGGCCTCTATTATCCTGGCGATGTACCTGGTCAACGCGCAGCGTCAAGGCGTGGCCTGGAGCGCGCTGGGCGGCACCATCCAGAACGACATGCTCAAGGAGTATATCGCGCAGAAGGAATGGATCTGTCCGCCCGCGCCGGCCCTGCGGATCGTCACGGACATGATCGAGTTCTGTGCCCGGCGCGTCCCACGATGGCATCCGGTGTCGATCTCCGGCTACCACATCCGCGAGGCCGGCTCGACCGCGGCCCAGGAGTTGGCCTTCACCCTGGCCGACGGTCTGTGTTATGTGGAGCAGGCGATCGGGCGCGGTCTGGATGTCGATGAGTTCGCGCCGCGGCTCTCCTTCTTCTTCAACCTGCACAGCGATTTTCTCGAAGAGATTGCCAAGTTGCGGTCCGCCAGACGGCTGTGGGCGCGCCTGATGCGCGAGCGCTTTGCTCCTCGCGACCCACGATCTTTAATGCTACGTACCCATGCCCAGACTGCGGGCGCCGCGCTCACCGCTCAGCAGCCCATGAACAACGTGGTGCGGGTTGCACTCCAGGCGCTGGCTGGAGTGCTGGGTGGCGTCCAGTCGCTGCATACTAATTCGATGGATGAGACGCTGGCCCTGCCCACCGAAAGCGCGGTCACCCTCGCCCTGCGCACCCAGCAAATTATCGCCGAAGAAACCGGTTTGACCAATGTGATTGATCCGTTGGGGGGCAGTTATGCCCTCGAGGCGCTAACTGACCGGCTGGAGCGCGAAGCGCGCGCCTACTTGGACGCCATTGACCGGATGGGTGGAATGCTGCGCGCGATCGAGCTGGGCTATCCGCAGCGCGAGATTGCCGACGCCGCCTTTCATTATCAGCGCCAGCTCGAAACCGGCAGCAAAACCGTGGTCGGCGTCAATACTCACGTCCAGCCTGAAGACGGCCATCCGATCCCAACCCTCAAGATCGATCCAGCGGTGGAGCGCGAACAAATCGCGCGGGTACGCGCGTTCAAAGGGCGGCGTGATAGCGTCAAGTTGAATCAGGCGCTGGAGCGGGTCGCGCGGGCCTGTCACAGCGGAGAAAACCTGATGGAGCCGATCTGCGCGGCGGTTGCCGCCGACGGCACCGTGGGCGAAATCAGCGACGTGTTTCGCCGCGAGCTGGGTGTGTATCGTGATCCCGGCTGGCTATAATCGGACCAGGTGAAGGCGAGCGATGCAGGAGCAGCGGCGGCTTAGAATAGTGGTGGCCAAACCGGGGCTGGATGGGCACGACCGGGGCGCCAAGATTATCGCTCGCGCCTTGCGCGACGGCGGTTGCGAGGTGATCTACACGGGGCTGCATCAAACTCCGCTGATGATCGCGGAAACCGTGATCCAGGAAGACGCCGACGCAGTGGGCTTGTCTGTGCTCAGCGGCGCTCACATGACACTGTTTCCTGAGGTCATCCGCTTGCTGCGTGAACGCGGCGCCGGCGACGTGATGGTCTTCGGAGGGGGAATTATTCCGCCCGAGGATGGCGCGCGGCTAAAAGAAATGGGTGTGGGCGAGATTTTCGGGCCCGGAGCCTCCACCGAGGAGATCGTGGCCTGGGTGCGCGAGCACGTCCAACCGCGCGCTTAGCATCGGTGGGTCGATGAGGTCGAATTTTCTTCGCGAGCCCGTCGATCGTCACGCGCGGCGACAGCGCTGGTGTGTAGCAAGACTTCGACGGCTATGGACTTTGAACTAACCCAGGAACAGCGCCAATTGCGCGAAACGATCGCGGACTTCGCTCGGCGCGAAATTAAGCCTCATAGCGCGGCTTGGGAAACGGCCGAACGCTTTCCGCGCGAGCTGTTTATCCAACTGGGCGCGCTGGGCGCACTCGGGTTGAGCTTTCCCGAGCAGCTTGGCGGCGGCGGCGCGGACACCGTATCGCAAGCGCTGGTGATCGAGGGGCTGGCGCGCTACGACGCCGCGGTGGCGCTCAGTTGCGCGGCCCATATCTCGCTGGCCACCGGCCATATTCAGCGCTATGGCGGCCCCGAGTTGGTGCGTCGCCACGTGCCCGACATGATCGCCGGGCGCAAGGTCGGAGCCTGGTGCCTGAGCGAGCCGGGCTCGGGTTCGGATGCGGCTGCGATGCGCACACGGGCGCATCGCGAGGGCGACGGCTATCGGATCAACGGCGGCAAGATGTTCATTACCAACGGCAGTATCGCCGACATCTACGTAGTAACCGCGATCACCGATCCGGCGCGCGGCCGCGATGGTATCTCGGCCTTCGTGGTCGAGCGCGACAGCCCGGGGCTGGGCAACGGGCGCAAAATCGAGAAGATGGGGCTGCGCGCGTCGGATACCGCCGAGGTAATCTTCGACAATGTCTTCGTTCCCGCCGCCAATTTGCTGGGCACCCCGGGCCAGGGTTATCGGCAGGCGACCACCCTGTTGGAAACCGGGCGGGTAGGAATCGCCGCCTTTTCCCTTGGCATCGCCCGTGGAGCGATGGAAGAGGCGGTCGCCTATGCGCGCGAGCGCCGCCAGTTCGGCCAGCCGATCGCCAACTTCGAGGCCATCCAGACCCTGATCGCCGACATGGCGACCCGCTGGGAGGCTTCCTGGGTGCTCTTCTTGAGGGCTGCCGCGCTAAAAGATTGGGGCCGGCCGTTTGCTCGTGAAGCCGCGATGGCCAAGCTGTTCGCCTCCCAGAGCGCGGTATGGATTACGAACAAGGCGGTGCAGATTTTCGGCGGCTACGGCTATATCACCGACTATCCGGTGGAGCGCTACATGCGCGATGCCAAGCTGGCCGAGATCGGCGAAGGGACCAGTGAAATCCAGCGCCTGATTATTGCTAAGTCGCTGCTGCGCGACGGCTACCTGCCGGCCTGAGCCGTGAGCACGCCTTCCACTTCGCCTGAATGTCCGCGCTGCGGGGCTCTCTTGCTTGTCGACGCGCGCTTTTGCAACCGATGCGGCGAGCCGATCGGCTCGGGATGGCGCATCGCACGCCCTCAGGAACCTTATTCCGATCGTTCGGGGATGGTCGCGTTGTTGCTCTGCCTGTTCCTAGGCTATCTGGGAATCCATCGCTTTTACGTCGGTAAGTTGGTCACCGGACTGCTCTGGCTTGCTACCGGTGGCTTGTTCGGTATCGGCTGGCTGGTCGATCTGATCCTGATCGCGATGGGGCGCTTCCGCGACGCCGACGGCTTCCGCATCCCGCTCTGGGATTGAAAGATTGTATCTCGGCCCGGCAATCAGGCTGCCGGCCTGAACTCAGCCATTTCAAAGCTATCGATTTGCGCTATTGCAGAGCCGACTCTTCGATCTGCACCGGTGGTGTGAAGGCGCGCACCGGGGGCGCAGCAGCTAGCCAGCGCTCGACTTCCACCAGGGCGGTGGCCGAAGTAGGGCCCTGGCCTACGCTGGAGGTGCCCTGATCGCGGGTCAGCATGTTGGCGTTGCCATGCGCGCACAGTTCTTCGTCGCCGTTCATTACAGGGTCGAACCATGCACCGCAAGAAAGCCGCACGACTCCCTCGCTGACGGCGTCGGTTATCAGCGCGCCCGCCAGGCAAGCGCCGCGCGCGTTATAAACCCGCACCACGTCGCCGTCGCTGATACCGCGTTTGAGCGCGTCGCGGGGATTAATCGCAATGGCTTCGCGGCCGGCAATCTTGCCGCGCGCGCTGACCGGGCCGCAGTCCATCTGGCTGTGCAGGCGGTCGCGTGGCTGGCTTGAGACCAGATGCAGCGGGTAGGCCGCGGCCAGACTCCCGCCCAGCCATTCGGCGGGTTCGATCCAGGTCGGATGCGGCGGGCAATCGGGGTAGCCGAAATTGGCAATTGTGGTGGAATACAGCTCGATGCGGCCCGAGGGCGTGGCTAGGGGATGTTTTACAGGATCGGTGCGAAAGTCCATGAATAGAATGTATTCGTCTTGGCGCCCGGGAATTTCCAGATAGCCCTGGCGCCAAAATTCCTCGAATTCGGGCACCACTTCGCGCGCCGCTCCGGTGCCGGAGCGGAACTGGTTGTAAATATGGTGCAACCAGCCCCCCTCGTCGCGGCCGCCTGTGTACTGGGCTTCGCAGTCCAGCCGGCGCGCGAGGTCGCGAAAGATCGCGAAGTCGTCGCGCGCTTCACCCACGGGCGCTATCGCCTGATGCATCGCGATCACGAATCGATCGCGCGCCGCGCCGCCGATATCGTTGCGCTCCAGCGAAGTGGTCGCCGGGAGCACGATGTCGGCGTGACGAGCGGTCGCAGTCCACCATGGCTCGTGGACGATGATCGTCTCGGGCCGCTGCCAGGCGCGGCGCAGCTTGTTGAGATCCTGATGATGGTGGAAGGGATTGCCGCCGGCCCAATAGACCAGACGAATGTCGGGATAGATCCCTTGATGGCCATTGTAATCGTAGGTGCGGCCTGGGTTGAGCAAGCAATCGCTGATGCGGGCGGCGGGGATGGCTTGGCCCAGCGGATTGCGCAGGCTCTCCATCGCCGGCCCCGCAAAGGCGCGTGGCGGTTCGGCAATTCCCGCCGCCGAACCGTAGCCGAAGCCGAAGCCGCCGCCGGGCAGGCCGATCTGCCCCACCAGTGCCGCCAGCAGAATCAATGCCCAGTATGGTTGCTCGCCGTGATCGGCCCGTTGCAACGACCACGACGCGGTCAGCATCGTGCGGCTGGCAACCATCTGGCGGGCCAGCGTCCTAATAGTCTCGGCCGGTACCCCGGTTATCGCCGCAGCCCAATTCGCATCCTTAGGCTGGCCGTCGCTCTCACCCAACAAATAGGGGCGTACGCGCTCGAAGCCTTCGCAGTAGCGCGCGACAAACTGGCCATCGTGGCGCTCCTCGGCCACCAGCGTATGGGCCAGCGCGAGCAGCATCGCGGTGTCGGTGTTGGGCCGAATCGGCAACCATTGCGCATTCACGGCCGCAGGGCCGTCATCGCGACTGGGGCTGACATTGATCACCCGCACTCCGGCTCGCGCCAATTCACGTAGCCATCCTGCGGTTGGGTGGGCGGCGCATCCACCCTTGGTGACTTGGGTGTTTTTAGGATTGGCGCCCCCAAACAGGACCATCAGGCGGGTATGGCGGGCGATCGAGCTCCATGAAGTCAGCGGTCCGGTGACCGCTTGCGCGCTGCCCAGCAGGTGGGGCAGAAAAGTCAGCGCTGTGCCGAAGCTGTAATTGGAAGTCTGGTCGACGAAGCCGCCCGCCGCCGCCAGGAAGCGCCGGAGTTGGACACGTGCTTCATGGAAAACGCCCGCCGAGCTCCAGCCTTGCGAACCACCCATGATCGCGCTGGCCCCATGCTTGGTCTTGACCCGGGCGATCTCCCGCGCCACCAGATCCAGCGCGCGCTCCCAAGATACCGCCACGAAGGGTTCCCGGCCGCGGCCGGCGCCATTCCCCGGGCCGTGAGCCAGCCATCCCTGGCGCACCATCGGCTGCGCGACACGCATCGGCGAGTGCACCGCGGCCGGAATCGCCTCGAGCAGGGGCGAAGGGTCGGGATCGTGCTCGAAGGGGCGCACGCCCACCACCCGCCCATCTCGGACCTCGGCCAGGAACGCGCCCCAGTGGCAATGATGAGGGACCAGTTTGACATCCATCATGATCGAACCTTAGTTGCGGAAAGCCTAAGACTAGCACATCTCGCGTGACAGACCGGTAGCGCGTGGCCGCCTATCCGCCGGGCGTCCTGGGCGCGCGGTCAGTTAGATGTTGAGGCGGTAGAGCTTGGCAGCGTTATCGTGGGTGAGCTTCTTGCGCAGCTCGGGGGCGAGGCGGCCCATCTGGCGCTCAATGGCGGCGCGCGAGTTGGGCCATACGCTGTCGGGATGGGGATAGTCGGAGCCCCACAGCAGATGGTCGGGTCCGAAGAAATCGATTAGCGCCATCGCTACATGGTCTTCCTGAAAGGTCGGATAAATCTGTCGCTTGAAAAGATCGGAGGGTTTTTCACGCAGCGGGATGCCGCCTTTGTCGGCCCAATATTCTTTGGCCTCCCACAGCCGCCAATAACGGTAATCGAGTTCCTGGACCACCCACGGCAGCCATCCGGCGCCGGCCTCGGCTAGGACGATCTTAATCCCGGGGTGGCGCTCCAAAATGCCCCAGGCGAACAGATCGACGAAGGAATCCAGAAAGCCTGCCACGAAGTTCTTAGTCGCGCTGAAAGTGCCAGCCGGAGTGCCGGCGGCCGGGTCGTCGCGCCGGGCGCCAACGACGAAGACCGTAACGTGGAACGAGAGGATCAGGCCACTATCTTCCAACGCGCTCCAGAACGGCTCCCAAGCCGGGTCTGAGATTCCGGGCTGTATACCTGCTAGCGCGAGGTTAACCTGCTTGAAGCGCCCGCCTTTGGCCAGGCGGCTCAACTCAGCGGTGGCGGAAGCCGGGCTCCAGGGGAGCATCGGCACGCCCAGGAAACGCTCGGGTGCGTAGGCGCAGAACTCAGCCAGCCAGTCGTTATAGGCCCGATGGCAGGCGTCGCGGAACTCTTGATCTTCTTCGATAATGGAGGTGATCGGCCCGAAGATGAGCTGGGTATGGACCCCGTCGCGGTCCATATCCGCCAAGCGTAGCTTGGGATTACCGGGCCGCAGGTCGCTCAAGTCGGAATGGCCGCCGCGTTCCAGCGCCGTCAGGTAGGGCGGCGGCGTGACCGCTCCCTTGGGCCGTATCCCACGCCAGGGCCCCCACACCGTGTCGCCGCTGATCCACCAGCCGCGACCCTCGCGTTCTTCGACGTGGGGCGCCCGCCTGGTATACCTGGCGGGCAAGCGGCTGGTCCATAGGTCCGTGGGCAGATAGCCCAGATCCAGGTGATCGTCGCATGAAATCAGCTTGTAACAGTTGAGGTCATCCATCGCTTACCCCCTTGCCAAGCTGGGCCTCGGGTTTGGGCTGACTTCCTCGAACATAGGCTTACCCATCTCGCTGTCAATCTTTGCTCTACTTGCAGGTAAACGCCCGGGTGCGATGCTTGAAGCTGGTGCATATGCCACACTGTGCCGCGTCATCATGGCCGAGCCAGTTTTTCCAAGCCCAGCGGAGGTCGCTCCCGAGGTCGAGCAGGACGATACCGGACCAGTATCGGTATCGATGTTTCGAGCACTGCGCCATCGCAACTTTAAGCTTTACTTTTTCGGCCAGGCCACCTCGCTTATCGGCACCTGGATGCAAAGCGCGGCCCAGGCCTGGCTAATTCTTAGATTGACCAATTCCTCGATGATGCTGGGAGTGGTCTCGTTCGCCAACTATCTTCCGGTGCTGCTGATGACCACTTTTGCCGGGGTGGTGGTGGACCGGGTCGATCGGCGCCGACTGATTACCGCGACGCAGATTTTGCTGATGCTCAGCGCGATGGTGCTGGCGGCGCTTACCTGGTTGGGAGTGGTGCGGCCGATCCACGTCATCATCCTGGCCGCCTTCAACGGCATCGTCAGCTCCTTTGATATGCCCGGCAGGCAGGCTTTCGTGGTCAAGATGGTCAATTTAGAAGATCTCTCCAATGCCATCGCGTTAAACTCGCTGATCGTTAACGGGGCGCGGGTGGTGGGGCCCGCGGTGGCCGGCATATTGATCGCCGCGGTGGGCACCGCCACTTGCTTTTTCCTCAACGGCTTGAGCTATCTGGCGGTGATTTGGAGTCTTTTGGCGATGACCCTGGCCACAGAGGAGGTGCACGTCAAGCATTCCTCGATGCTGGAGCGGTTGCGCGAAGGTTTCAGCTACGTTCGCCATCACCAGCCCACCCTCTACCTGCTGCTCTTGTCGGCGGTGGCCAACGGGGTGGCCTCGCAGTACGCCGTGTTGGTGCCGATTTTTGCCCGCAACATCCTACATGGCGAGGCGCGCGACTATGGCTTCCTGATGGCGGCCCAAGGGCTGGGTGCAATGGTTGGCGCCTTCATTCTGGCCATCCGGGTAGGCGACGCCCGCGAATTGTCCTGGATGCTCGGGCTGGGACTGCTGCTCATGGCGGTGGCGACCTCGCTCTTCAGCTTCTCGCCCTGGCTGGGATTGTCGCTAGCCGCGCAAGCGCTGATCGGAATGGGGCTGATCGGATCGCGCACCACCACAAACACCCTGCTCCAGATCTCGGTTCCCGACGAACTGCGTGGGCGGGTAATGAGTTTCTTTACCCTGTCGGCGATCGGGATGCTGCCCTTTGGCGCGCTGGGGGTGGGGTTTGTCGGCCAGCACCTCACTCCTCAATTGGCAGTGCAGTTATGCGCGCTCGTCGGCCTGCTATGCGGCGCCGTAGTCCTGATGCGGCTTAGGATCATTGCCGGCGATCCGCGTCCCTCGGCATAACAAGACTGTCTGCCGCCTTTCCTCGCTTGCGGTCGGAAAACGTTAGCTGAAACCGTCGGCTTTGTCCGGTGTCAACCTGATTTGACCACGCTACGTCTGGCTTGAGCGTCTTCAACGAAGTTCGGGAGATGACGACGAGAAGCCAAACGGAGCGCGCGTGTGAGATTGCCCGACTTTATTGGGGTTGGACCGCCACGGACGGGAACTACGTGGCTCAATGGGGTTCTGGCCGCGCGGGTGGGGCTGCCGGCCAAGGTCAAAGAGACCGATTTCTTTGCCAACCGTTATAATCGCGGCATCCACTGGTACAGTGCCCATTTCCGCCATTGTGAGGAAATGCCGGTGGTTGGCGAATTCAGCCCTACCTATTTTCATCTGCCGCTGGCGCGACAGCGGATTAACCAGCATCTCAAAGCGCCCAAAATCATTTGCACTTTGCGCGATCCCGTGGCTCGGCTTTACTCCCAATATCGCCTTCGGGCGCGACGCGACCCCAAGCAGCTCTCCCTCGCTGCCGCCATCAGGGCGGATCCGGACTTGCTCGCTCCCAGTTGTTATGCCGAGCATTTGGAGGCCTGGTTTGACATTTTTGGTCGCCAGAACGTGTATGTCACATTTTACGAAGACCTTTTGGCCTCCCCCATGGCCTTCGTCAACGGGGTGTGCCGCTTCCTGAAGGTCCCGGAAATCGATCTGGCGACCTCGGTGGCAGCTCGACGCTCCGGGCTCAGGAATGCTGCCACCCATGCCCCCAAGCGGCCGCGTATCGCGGCACTGACCCGAGAACTGCAACTGGGCTTGCAAGCTTACGGTTATCACGGAACGGACCGGATGATTGGCCGGCTCAAGATTTGGCGTTGGTGCTCGCAGCCGGGCCGCCCATTTGCGCCCTTGACACCGGATCAGGAGTTGCCTCTGCGAGAGCGGTTCCTGCCCGATATCGAGCGGTTGGAACGGCTGCTCGGTTGCGACCTGTCGGCCTGGAAGGTGCCTGGCGGGGTCGCGCCAGGTGAGCCTGCCATGACTTCGCTGGCGGTCGATCTGTGACCGAAGCTCGCCCCGAGGCGCCCGGCGCAAGCGCGGGAGGGCGCCAGATGATACAAAGGGGTGGGAGAGTTGACCATGGCCAGCTCACGACAATTGCACCTGGGTGCATTCATGCGGCCGGTGAGTATCCATACCGCGGCCTGGCGTTATCCGGGCGGTTTGCCCGACGCCAATTTCAATTTCCACCACCTCAAGCGTTTTGCGCAGACCCTGGAGCGGGGCAAATTTGACGCCTTTTTCATGGCCGACCATCTGGCCGTGCTCAACATGCCGATTCAGGCGCTTAAGCGCAGTGCCACTGTCACCTCGTTCGATCCGCTTACCCTGCTACCGGCGTTGGCCGTGGTTACCGAACATCTGGGCCTGATTGCCACCGCTTCCACCACCTACAACGAGCCCTACCACGTGGCCCGCAAATTCGCTTCGCTCGACCATATCAGCGGGGGACGTGCGGGATGGAATGTAGTCACCTCCGGCAACCCGCACGAGGCGATGAACTTCGGCCGCGACGAGCATCTCGACCATTCAGTGCGCTATCGGCGTGCGCGCGAGTTCGTCGAAGTGGTGATGGGGCTGTGGGACAGTTGGGCCGATGACGCCTTCATCCGCGACGTCGAGAGCGGGATCTATTTCGACCCCGACAAAATGCATGTGCTCGATCACAAGGGTGAATTTCTCAAGGTGCGCGGACCGCTCAATATCGCACGGCCGGTCCAGGGCTGGCCCGTGATTGTGCAGGCGGGGGCTTCCGAAGAGGGACGCCAACTGGCGGCCGAGACTGCCGAAATGATCTTTGCTCCGGGTAGTACCTTGGCCAACGCGCGCGCCTTTTATAGCGACATGAAAGGTAGGATGGACAAACTGGGCCGGCCGCGCGAGCATCTCAGCGTACTGCCCGGTGCGCTGGTTGTGGTCGGTGACAGCGTAACGCAGGCGCGCGACAAGCGCGCCCTGCTCGACAGCCTGGTCCATTACGACAGCGCCATTGCCTCGCTCTCCACCGCGCTGGGCCATGACGTGTCGGGACTCGACCCCGACGCGCCGCTACCGCCGATACCGGAAAGCAACGCCAGCCGCAGCGGGCGTGAGCGAGTGATCGAGCTGGGCCGGCGGGAGCATCTTAGCGTGCGGCAACTCGCGCAGCGGGTAGGTGGCTATGCTGGTCTGGCCTTCGTTGGCACGCCCTCCACGATCGCCGACGAGATGGAGGAGTGGCTGCGCGCCGAGGCCTGCGATGGTTTCAACGTGATGTTTCCCTACCTTCCGGCCGGCCTGGATGACTTCGTTGACCGCGTCGTGCCGGAGCTGCAGCGGCGCGGTATCTTCCGGCGCGAGTATGAGGGTAAAACCCTGCGCGAGCATCTGGGTCTGCCTCGTCCGAGCAACCGCTTCTTCACCTAACGGGCTGCGGCAAAAAATCTGCCAGGCCTGCTCCCAAGTCTCTAATCTCCCTGGCCAGGAGAGAAAATCGAGAGAGCAAGCCAAGCTGTTACGGAGGTTGCGGCTTGCAAGAACGAGGTTGTCCGTGCCGTGTCGCTCGGCGCTTTTGCCCAACACCGCAGCGAGTTCCGTCATTCCTTCCCAGCTCTTGGCGCGCGCTTAGCGACTGAAGGTGCCGATCAGTTGGGCCCGCCCGATCACATGCCCTTTGAGGGCTTGGCGCAGTTGCGCGCCCGTGCCATCCTCCAGAGTGATAGGCTCGCTCACTGCGTAAAGATCAAAGTGGTAGTGATGCACCCGGCCCGGAGGCGGGCAGGGGCCAGTATAGCCATAGCCATGGCGGCTGTTTTGTCCCTGCTGTCCGCCCCCAGCGATCAGCGGAGTTTTATTCAAATCCTCGCTCAACTCGTTGGTCTTGACCGGCAGGTTGTATACTACCCAATGGACAAAACGGCCGCCTGGCGAGTCCGGATCGCTCAGGATCAGAGCCAGGCTTTTGGTCCGCGGCGGAACTCCGCGCCAGCTCAATGGAGGCGAGACGTCTTCGCCCGCACAGGTATATTTCACCGGAATTGGTTGGCCCGGGGCAAAAGCGGGGCTGCTAAGCTCCATCGCTTGAACCGAGCTGACGCTGCCGACGACGATGGCGACAACAGCAATGATGCGAAGCGAGGGTGTGAGCATGGTGATCGATGAATTCTCCTTTTTGAGCAATTTGCCCAGCCTCGCTCACTGTAACAGAATGGTCTGGCCCGCGGGTACAAAGAGGCTTGCGCAGACTTGGCGCGGCGGGTTGAATGGATCTAACTGGTTGAGTCTTCAAACTCCACCGCTTCCAGGCCGTTCTTTTATTTATTCACAACAGTGGACGGTTGGGTGAACAGGATGGCGGATGCAACCGGAGGTCATTAAGTCCATGTCCGAGGCGATCGACGAGCGCCGTCTTACCGCGTTACGCGAGATTCTGAGCCTGCAGCGCAATGCCGAATCAGCCAAGATTCGTGAGTTTCGCCGCGATCAGGCCGATGAAACCCTTAACGTTCCCAGCGATGACTTGGAGGTGGCGCGCTCGCTGGCCGATATCGAGATGCATGCCAGTTTGATCGAGCGTTCCGAAGAGCGGCTCAAGGCGATCGACGCCGCCTTTGGTCGGTTGGAACAGCACAATTACGGATTGTGCGAGCAATGCGGCAATGAAATCTCGCTGGAGCGGCTGCGAGCCTTGCCCTTCGCGACTTTTTGTATCGATTGCCAAGAAAAGCGCGAGCTACGCCGCGGTCAGCTGGGGGCGCGGGTTAATCCGACCGACGAGCCTTTTATTCGGCGCTGGCGCGGGCCCGAAAATTTAGAGGAATCGGTCGAAGACGATCAGGTCAAGGAACCCGAGGACGAATTGGCCGTGCGCGAGAGCGCGTTCGGGCCCGAGGAGGGCGAGCTGGAAGAACCCTTGAGCGCGCCGCCAGCGCGTCGGGGCCGGCGTCGGCGCAGTCAAGCCTAAAGCCTCGCTCAAGGTGGCGGCGGCCGTTCGGCCAACAACGAGGCCGGAATCCGTGGGCCGGTGCGCAAGCCGCGTTCCAGTTCGGTCAGGATCTGATGGACTCGCTGCAAGGGGTCTGAAACCTCCCACAACGCACGCCCGAAGACAAGGTAGTCGGCGCCCGTGCGTAAGCCGCAGGCGGCTTCGGCGCCCACTTGGCCTCGAACCGAGGTCACGATCAGAAAACGCCGGCCGCAGGCCGCGCGCACCCGGCTGGCATGCTCGGGATCGATATAAACCCCGTCCACCGCTGCCTGTGCGGCGAAACGGGCCAAGCGGAGCAGTTGCTGGTCGTCGCCCAGCAGCGCTTCCGTCGGTCGCACCAAGCTTAAATACGTCGCCACCGCCAACAGGTAGGGCCGGCGCAAGCCCTCCAGTTGGCACAAGCGGCTGATTTCCGCCCGCGTGCGCTCGATTCCTTCGGCCGAATAGTTGGGGTGAAGGTCGAACATCTTGACCCCCAAGCGGGTGGCTTGGACCGCCGCTCGCGACAGCAGCCTGGGGCTGTCTTGAAACTTCAAATCCAGGAAGATCTCGCCACCGCGGCGGCGGATGGCGCGCAGCAAATCGGGCCCGGCCTGCAAAAACAGGTGCTTGCCAACCTTGAACATTCCTACTTGGTTGGCCAGCCGTTCCACCATCTGCAGCGCTTCTCCCGGGCTGCCGTGATCGAGTTCGACAATCACCCGCTCGCGAAGCGCGCTTTGGCGTAAAATTGAAAAAGGCCAATAATCAGGCACGGCGATAGGTACAAACCTCGCGCTACTGCCGCAGTCGTCGCGGATCTTATGCAGAGCTGGATGAAGGGAAAGTAGATCCAGCCTTTTTACCTTGTCAAGGGGCGAGAGGTGGTGCTTCCGATGTGGGCGCCCACGCGCAGCTTATTCTCGTCGTTGCAGTTAGTTGATTCGCTGCTTTCCCCCGCGGCGCTACAGAATTGCTCCGACCTCTTTCGCCCGCTTGCGGGGGGAGGGTGATTGATGGGGGTACGCCTGGCTACCTCACGCGTGACGTGCGCTTGGGCGTCCCATGATAGCGTGGTAGATGACCAACAGGACCACAGCGCCGAGGAAGGCCACCACAATGCTCCAGGCATTGAAACCAGTCACCCCGGGCTGTCCGAAAGCGTGGAAAATAATCCCACCGATATAGGCGCCGACAATCCCCAGGACAATGTCCCAAAAAAAGCCTTCGCCATGCCGATTGATGGTCAAACTGGCGAGAAATCCTGCAATCAAACCCACGCATAACCAGGCGATCCAGCCGGCTGCAGGCCAGTTATTGCCGCCGTTTACGGCCTGGGCCAGGGCCGGGGTGGCGACGGCGAGCGATACGACCAAGGATAGCGAGGCAACGGTTTTGGACATGACATGCCCTCCGATCAGCTATTTTGGAAACATTGCGCGCTTGGCCGCAATCATTAACTTATGCGGAAAGAGATGAGGGCAAGCTCCAGAAACACTGTATCCGCGGGTCCTTTCCCCGCGTAGCCTTCAGCGTCGAGCGGGCTCGCTCAAGGGGAGTCCCAGCAGATGGCGGCGCAACCAATCCAAGGCCAATTGGGAGGCGCCTAATTTGACCCATTCCCGATTCCCCCGCATCCAATGGGTGCGCGCTTGGCTGACCGCGGGCGCCTCCAGCGCAAAGCAGACCGTGCCCACCGGTTTGTCGGGGGTGCCGCCGTCAGGGCCCGCGATTCCCGAGGTGGCGATCGCTAGGTCGGCGCCGGTGACCCGGCGGGCGCCGGCGGCCATTTCGCTGACGCATTGCTCGCTGACGGCGCCATGGCGCTCGATAGTGTCCGAGTTAACGCCCAGCAGCTTGATCTTGGCAGCATTGGAATAGGTGACCAGCACGCTCAGGAGATACTTCGAGGAGCCAGGGACGTTGGTCAGGCGATGGCCAATCAGTCCGCCGGTGCACGATTCAGCCACCGCCAGGGTTAACCCGCGCGCGCTGAGCAGTCGGCCGACGGTTTCTTCCATCGAGGTGTCCCCTTCGCCATACACGTAGGGGCCGATTTTGGCCATCACGCGCGCGCTCAATTCCTCCAGGCGCGCGGCCGCCGCATCGGGCCGCCCGCGCACCGCCAAGCGCAAAGAGATCTGCGGAAAACTGGCGCGAAAAGAGACCCGAGCTTCTTCGGGCTTGATCACCCCGCTGACCAATTCGTCCAGTCCCGATTCGCTAATCCCGTAGGTTTGGAAGGTGCGGTTGACCAGCACCTGGTCGGCGCCCCGATTCTCCACCAACCACGGTACCACGCTGTCTTGCATCATCGGCTTCATCTCGCGCGGCACACCGGGCAGCACGACGAGATGGCAGACGTGGGAGGCTTGCGGCACGGCTAGACGGAAGCCGGGAGCGGTCCCAACCGGGTTAGCGATAATCTCCGCGCCCTGAGGGAAGAGGGCCTGCTTGAGATTGTTTTCGGGCATCTGGCGGCCATTGGCGGTGAAGATCTGCCGGATGTGCTCGGCGCTAGCTTCGTCGCGTAGCAATGGTTTGCCGGCCAGGCGCGCGATCGTTTCGGTCGTCAGGTCGTCGGCCGTAGGTCCCAAACCGCCGGTCGAGATTACCACGTCGGCCAGTCCCATCGCGGTACGCCAGGCCCACTCCAGCCGTTCGGAATAATCGCCTACCGTGATGACGCTGACCACGTCCAGGCCGAGCTGGCTCATGAGATCGGCCAGATAACTGGCATTGGTGTCGGTAATCCGGCCGCTGGTCAATTCGTCGCCGGTGGAGAGAATCGCAACCCGCTCGATCATGCTCATGCTCCCTGCGCGTTACCAGCCATGGGCGGCTACCTTCCTGGCATACTACCGCCCGCTGGCTAGGATCGAGGATTCCCGCGTGTTCAGCCTACTCGCCCCGAACTGGGGGCGGCGGTTCCTGGATCTCCAGCTCGACCCCGCTCACCCCGCTCACTTGGCGTACCACGGTCAGCGCCAACTCATCCCAGGGTGGCACTAGGGCGCTGCTTCTGAGAAGGACCTGGCCCCGCGAGCTCTCCACTGCAATCGCGGCATGGCCTATCTTGGGATGGGCCATCAGCGCCGCTCGCACTTGCGCGGCCAGGCAGTGGTCCGCCAATGCTTGGCGCGCTGCAAGGTCCTCGGCTGCGGCAATCTCGTGCACCATCAGCGCCAGGGCTTCGCTGATAAGGGTCAGTGGACGGGCCGCGGTGTTGACCGTTAGATCGTAGACTGCTGGGTCGTTGAGGCCCAGCCCATTCATGAGGTGGGCTACCCAGGCTTGCATCTCCTGATCGTGATGGAGCAAACGCCGCTCGGCCGCGCCAGCTTCCAGCCCTTCTTCACGCATCACCGTTTCTACCCGCGCTTTGAGCGGGCTTACGGCGCGGACGCGCAGCAATTCACTGATGCCGGCGGGCAGCATGCAAGGAATCACTCGCCCCACAATCACGACGTGATGGTCGCCGACAAAGTTCAGGGCGACGGCGCGAAAGTAAGTATACAAACGGGCGCTGTCCAGGGTTAGCCGCTCCCAGAAGCGGGGCTGGCGGGCATCGATGAGATCGAGCATCCTGCGGTCCAGGCCGAAGCGGCGAGCCGCCTCGGCCGCCATCTCGTCGGGCCCCACCAGCGTGCATTCCAACCGCTGAGCCAAGGCGCGTCCCAGCTCCAAGCCGCGAGCGCCCAGTTGTTGTCCAATCGCGACCACTGCCATGAGGATTGCCTCGCCTCCACGCCGGGTGCAGCAATTGTAAAGCCGAGGGCGGGCGCTGCGCAAATCGACCCAGCGCGCGGGCGCCCTTGCCGCGAAGCTAACCGCGTGACAGCCTGGCAGCTGGGCCCAGGGTGAGAAATCCCCCACACAGCATGCAACGCGGCGCGCGCGGGGAGGCCTGGGTGGCGCGTGCCCGATCACACATGGTGGGAGATGGCGAGAAATAAGGCGCCCGGACTGCTCTCCGGGGAAGCAATCAATCCGCGCCCGATCAATGCCCAGATGGGCGTGGCGGATTTAATCGACAGCGCGTTTCTGGCCTACAACGGCCGCCGACTGCGCGAGGCCTGCCGTCTGTTCACGGAACGGATGCTGGCCCCGGACACCGTGGTCGGCATGAGCATCACAGGCGCCTTGACTCCCGCCGGAGTAGGCATGTCCTGTCTAATTCCGCTGGTGGAGCACGGCTTCGTGGATTGGATCGTTTCCACCGGCGCCAACCTCTATCACGACACCCACTTCGGACTGGGACTCAAGATGTTCCAGGGGCGTGCCGAGGCCGACGATGTGGCTCTGCGCGAAGCGGGAGTGGTACGCATCTACGATATTTTTTTTGATTACCGGGTGCTGCTTTCAACCGATGCCTTCTTTCGCGAGCTGGCCCGCCAGCCGGAATTTCAGCATCCAATGAGCAGCGCGGAATTCCATTACCGCGCCGGCCGCTACGTCGCCGAACGCGAACGGGTGCTCGGGCTGGAACGCCGCTCGCTGCTGGCGGCGGCGCATGAACACGCAGTCCCGCTCTATACCTCCTCGCCGGGCGATTCCTCCATCGGCATGAACCTGGCGCTGCTGGAACTGGAGGGCTATGGGCTACGGCTGGACCCGCTGGCCGACGTCAACGAAACCGCGGCGATCGTGTACGCGGCCAAGCGGCAAAAACTCAACAGCGCGGTCTTTATCCTGGGCGGCGGTTCGCCCAAGAATTTCATGCTGCAAACCGAGCCGCAAATTCAGGAAGTGTTGGGGGTGGCCGAGACCGGTCATGATTACTTCCTGCAGATAACCGACGCGCGGCCCGACACCGGCGGGCTGTCGGGCGCCACCCCAGCCGAAGCGGTGAGCTGGGGCAAGATTGATCCGAGCAAATTGCCCGATACGGTGGTTTGCTATGTCGATAGCACGGTAGCCCTGCCCTTGATCACCGCATATGCGATGGCGCGGCGCGAGGCCCGCCCGCCGCGGCGCTTGTACGAGCAGCGCCAGCGGATGCTGGACCAACTCAAGGAGGCCTACGAGGTGGTGCGCAAGGAGCGCCAGCAGAAAGGACAATCATGAACTGGGAGCTCGAGCTGAGTTGCGCGCGTCGGGCCGCCTTGGAGGCCGGTCGAATTATCCGCGATTACTTTGGTGGCGAGGCCTTTACGGTGGGCTCCAAGGGCAAGCAGGGGCCGGTAACCTCGGCCGATCTGGAGGCCGACGCTGCTGTCAAGAGCATCCTGGGGGAGGCTTTTCCCGCCGACGCCTGGCTGTCGGAAGAGACCGCCGACAATTCGGCGCGTCTGTCCTGCCAGCGCGTGTGGATCGTCGATCCGCTAGACGGCACCAAGGAGTTCATCAAGCGAATCCCTGAATTCGCGGTCGCCATTGCGCTCGCCCAAGAGGGCGTACCGGTAGTGGGCGTGACCTACAACCCCATCAAGGACGAACTGTTCTGGGCGGCGCGCGGGCGGGGTGCTTTCTTGGGCGAGCAGCCCATTCACGTTACGCCCACTACCAATCTGGGCCGAGCCAAGCTCCTGATCAGCCGCAGCGAAGAGGCCCGCGGGCGCTGGAAGCCGTTTGAACATCTGGCCTTACTCAAGGCCACTGGCAGCGTGGCCTATAAGCTGGCGCTGGTGGCGGCGGGACGTGGCGACGCCACTTTCAGCCGCTCCCCTAAAAGCGAATGGGATGTCGCCGCGGGCCATATTCTGCTCAGCGAGGCGGGCGGGTTGCTGACCGCGCGCGACGGCAGCGCGCTGCGCTTCAATCAGCCGACGGTGCGCGTGCCTGGGATTATCGCCTCCAACCGCCTGCTGCATCCACAATTGGTGGCGCTGGCCAACCGTCCCGATCTGCCGGCGGACTGACCCTCCACGGCTCAGACCAGGGCGCCGGCGGCACGCAAACGAGCGATCTCGCCGTCCTCCAGCCCCAGCACTTCGCGCAGCACCTGATCGGTATCCTGGCCCAGGGTAGGCGCGGCCCAGCGCAACTGGCCCGGGGTGCGCTCCAGGCGGTAGGCGAGGCCGTCGTAGGGCGCGGCGCCGACCTCGCGATGTTCCAGCCAATGCCAGAAATCGAAGGCCAACAGGTTGTCGTCGTGATGCAGATCCAGGCAGTTTTGCACCGGATAGGCGGCCACCCCCACGGCCTGCAGGCGTGCGGTCAGATCCCAGACCTCCTGCTCGCGCACCGCGGCGGCGATGAAACTGTCCAGCGCGGCGCCCCCGCGTATCCGCTCCAGCATCGTGGCGAACGGCTCGCTGCCCGGCGGATTTCCCAGGGTCGCGAGCAAGGCTTGCCACTGCTGGTCATCGCTCACCGCGATCGCGATCCATCGCTCCTCGCCGCCTTCGTCGCGCGCGCGATAGGCGCCGTGAGGCGCATAGCGATCGCTGTGATTTCCCTGGGGTTGCAGTACTCGCCCGGTGGCGAAATGGTCGATCAGGGCGGGCGCGAGAAAATGCAGGCTAGCCTCGTATTGAGATAGGTCGATGTATTGGCCGCGGCCGGTGCGCTGACGGTAATCCAGCGCCGCGATCAGGGCCGTGGCGCCCAGGCGGGGAGCGACGTAATCGGTATACGCGCCGTACGGTGGGGCGGGTTCGCCGTCGGGATAACCCGAGATGTAAACAAAACCGGACAAGGCCGCCATCAGTTGGCCGAAGCCGGGCATCATAGCATGGGGACCGGTCTGGCCCTGCAAGCAAGAGGAAAGCATGATCAGATCGGGTTTGAGGGAGCACAGATGGTCGTAGTCCAGCTCCCACTTGCGCATCGCCTTGGGCGTGAAGTTCTCCACCACCACGTCCGCCCATTCCACCATCCGTCGGGCCAGCGCGCGCGCTTGTGGATGGTTCAAATCAAGCGTCAGGCTCTTCTTGGAGGTGTTGTAGCCGGCGAAGAATTGACTGCGATTCAGACCGAATTTGCCGTCGGCCCATGGTGGCGCCATTCGAAGCACGTCGGGATGGGTGGCGCTTTCAATTTTGATCACTTCGGCGCCGTTGTCGGCCAAATATTTGGTGATAAGCGGGCCGACCGCGACCCAGGTGAAATCGAGCACATGCAGGCCGGCAAAAGCTGAGCATGGATCGGTAGCCACGCTCAGATCGCGCCTGCCGCGTGCAGGCGGCTCAGGTCATCGCGACTCAAACCGAGTAGCTCCCCGTACACCGCCTGATTATGCTCACCCAGCGCGGGCGGCGGCTGGGTTGGTGTCAGCGGCGTTTGGGAGAGCCGGGCGAAGGGCCCGGGCACGGTTAGCGTGGGCAACCCGGGGGGCGCGGCCATCGGAACAAAGAACTGGCGCGCCGCCAATTGTGGGTCGCGCGCGATGTCGGCTACCGAATTGACCGGCGCCAGCAGGATGCGCCGGCGAAGCCCCTGGCGATAGATTTCCGCTCGCGTCATCGGCAGCAGAAAAGCTTGCACCGCTTGGTCAAGCTCGCGCACCTGCGCCAGTTCCTCGGCGCTGGCCGCCATCAGCATGCCCGGTGCCCAAGTTTCCCACGCCATGGAGTTCATCCAGGGTGCAGCCTGGCCCTGCTCGTCCATCCACTGAATCAGCGCGCGGGTGGAAGGGGCCCCGGCAGCTCCGATGATCAGCACCGCCACGTGGCCGTCGGCGCAGCGGTAGATGAGGCGCTGTTGCAAACCGAGCGCGGCAGACCAGGCGCCGCTGCGACGAATCCAGTTGCCGTGCATGATCGGCATCGCTTGCTCGTTCATCAGGGTACCCACCACGCAAGCTTGCATGTTTATTACCACGCGCTGACCTATTCCGCTGCGCTGGCGAGCATAATGAGCGATTAGCGCTGCTACGGCGGCTTCGGCGCCGGCGTGCAGACCCGCTTGCGGCAGACTCATTTGCAAGGGCGGGCGACCGGCTTCGCCCATCATGTACATCATTCCGCCGGCGGCCCATACGGTCAGATCGGTGGCGGCAAATTGAGTACCCGGGCCACGGTCGCCAAAGGGAGTGATCGTGACCTGGATCAGCCGGGGGTTAGTAGCGGCCAGTTGTTCGTAATCCACCGAGCGTGTGGCCAAATAACCGGGCGCAAAGGATTCCACCACGAAATCGGCGTGACGGGCCAGTTCGCCCAGCAGCCGGCGCCCGTCGGCGCTGTCCAGATTCAAGGTGACCGAGCGCTTGCCCGCCTCGTACGCGAGAAAATAGAGGCTGCGCTGGGGGCCGGGAAGGTCGTCCAAGAAGGGCGGGATGCGGCGGGTGACGCAGCCCATCGGCGGCTCGATTTTGATTACGTCGGCGCCCAAGTCGGCAAAAATTCGGCCGCACAGCGCGCCTCGGTCATCGCTCAGATCCAGCAGGCGAAAGCCCGCTAGCAGCTCACAACTCATCAGCCCACCTCACGGCTATCACCTGACACACTAGCGCAAAGCCGATGCTGCCGGTAAGTCGCTGGCCAAGCTATGGCGGGCCCAGGTGCTAATCGCTACTGTTTGGGGCGATGAGAGTAATCGCTGATTTCCTAATCGTGTTGGGCGTGATGCTACTGACCGGAACCGGCTGGATCATGCTGGCCGCCATCGCGCGGGTAGATCCGTCGCAAAACGGATTGTGGGCGCTGACGATTTTAGTGTCGATGCTGGGGGCGGCGATGTTTACCGCCGGCGTGCTGGTCCATCTGCGTAAATGGCAGGGCGATTGACGGCAATCAACCTCAGGCCAGGGGCAAGGTGAAATAGAAGGTCGCGCCGTGGCCTAGTTCGGATTCCACCCAGATGCGCCCACCCAACCGGTCCACCACTTTCTTGCAGATCGCCAGTCCGATCCCGGTACCCTGGTATTCCTGGCGCGAATGGAGCCGCTCGAACATGTTGAAGATCCGATCGGCGTCGCGCGGCCGAATCCCAATCCCGTTGTCGCGCACGGCGAACTGCCAGTAGCGATCCTTGCGGCAGGCTTCCACCACCACCAGCGGAGGTTGCTGACCGCGAAACTTGAGCGCATTGGCGATGAGGTTCTGAAAGAGCTGCAAAAGCAGGGCGCGATCGCCCATCACGGTGGGCAAATCTTCAAAGCGTACCTGCGCGTGGGAGGCTTCGATCGCAGAAGCCAGGCCATGGACGATATCGCCGACCAAGGCTTGGCAATTCACCTCAGCCAGCGCCTCGGCGCCGGACTTGATGCGGGCGTAATCGAGCAGCGCGTCGATAAGTTCGCTCATCTGGCGCGCTCCCTGATCGATATATTTCAGGTACTGCTGGACTTCGCCATCGTCGTAAGCAGCCAGTCGGCGCTGGAGCAATTGGGCGAACGCACCCAGGGTGCGCAGCGGCGCCTTCAGGTCGTGCGAAACTACCGCCGCGAACTGATCGAGCTCGGCATTGGAGCGAGCCAACTCACGCGCCCGCTCGGCCAAGCGGCGTTCCGTTATGTCGCGCGATATAGACATTACGCCTACCGCCTCGCCGTGGGTGCCGAGCAGGGGAGCTACGGTGACCGTAATGTCGACCACGCGGCCGTCGGGGTGGACGAACTGGCTTTCGAGTGACAGGGGCACCCGCTCCTTGAGCACGCGCCGTACCGCTTGCTCGTAGGGTTCGTTGCGATCGATAAAATCCAAGAAACCGGGTTTGGTTCCCATGGCCTGGCTGGCCTTGATTCCGAACAGCCGTTCGGCACCTGGATTCCAGCTGGTGACCCGCAATTCGAGGTCGCGGCTGGTGATCGCTTCCTCGGCGGATTCCACGATCGAGGCCAACAACTGTCGCTCGCGTTCGGCCCGCTTGCGTTCGCTGATGTCGCGCTGAGTGGAGATGATTACTTCTCGCCCGTCGGGCCGTTTTATGGCCTGATGGACGACCTCGAATTCGCCCCAACTGCCGTCTTTGCGCCGCAGCCGTACCTCCTCGGTA
>DATGLK010000031.1 GCA_035294265.1 Candidatus Binataceae bacterium | reverse complement strand
GGCCGCGATGGGTAAAGTTGACCGGCCGCAGGTTGTTGCCGGTCTCGGCCAGCGCGCTGCCCTCGGGCCGCTTGACGGGAAAGCGGTCGTCGCCGAACTGCTCGAAAAAGCTGGCATCGAAAAGATTGACCATGTGCATGTCCAAGCCGTCGATCCAGATGACCGGATCGGTGCTTTCGTTGCCATGATCGTGCCAGGACCACGACGGCGTGATCACGAAGTCGCCCGCCGCCATCAGGGTGCGCTCGCCGCCCACCGCGGTATAGGCGCCCCGGCTGCTTTCCACGACGAAGCGCAGCGCGGCCGGAGTATGGCGATGGGCCGGGGCGATCTCGCCTGGCATCACGATTTGCAACCCGGCATAAAGACTAGGCGTAATGCGCGATTGGCCGGGCAGTCCGGGATTCTCCAAAATCAGCACCCGGCGCTGGGCCTCCGCGGCACTGATTATCCGGCTGGCCTCGAGCAGGTAGGGCCGGGCCTCGGCATAGCGCCACAAGGCCGGCACGCAGGGCGAGGAGGGCAGCGGCGGCACGATCGCCTGCGCTACTTCCCACAACGGAGCCAAATTGTGCCGAGCAGCGCGGCCATAGAATTCCTGTCGCTGGCGCGAGATTTCCGCACTTTGCGCTGCGGCGCCGTGTGACGTGTCCATGATAAATGCCTCGATCGGTTCAGTACGCCGCCCTCGGGCACGGCCTAAGGGTGGCAGGGATTCGTTGCAACCTGACGATGCTTAACCCAGTATGCCCTATGCGACAATCCCTGCCTATTTGCAACCTTCAATTTTTCGACGCCGGGCCGAGCAGTGAACCGGCCCGAGGTTCCCAGCCTCTCGCGCCGCGCGCCCCCGGGCCCGCCCAAACGATCCAATCCAGCACCAAGCAGGAGGGCGGCGGGTCGGCCGGCGCACTGCGCTGGTGATCTTTCGCTCACTTGTCGTAATGAAATTCGCGCGGCCAACTGCTACAATCGCGCCCCGACGCTCATGCAGCAACGGGACCGCCGATGGCCAAGCACAATGTTTTTAGACTCGGACTGTTATCACTGGGCGTGTTCGCCTTAGCCTGCGCCAGCCGTCAAACCGCCGTTGCGCCGCCCGTTGCCAAGACTCCGGATCGTTACATCTACGTCACGGATAAAAGCCTGCCCGGCGAATGCTTCAGCGATCTAGGCCCAGTGCGGATTGCGGTTCCCTACGCCGACGCTGCGGTCGATCCCGATCTTACCCAGGCCAACCGCAAGCTCAGAGCCGAGGCCTTGGCCAAGTATCCGGCGACCGACGCGGTGATCGAGGTCAAATCCCATCAAAATGACGTCGGCACCGAGGTTAACTACCTGGGCGAGGCGGTCGAGTTGCAGCAACATCCTACTGTGGAATGCGCGATGCGGGGCGCGCCCAAAGTGGTCGATTCGGCCGCTTTGCTGGCGGCCGGGGGGGTAGGCGGGGTGGTGGCGGCAGGTGGCATAACCGCGGCACCCACAGTGGCCGGAGTGGAAGCCGGAGCCGCGGTCGGAGTCGCGGTGTTCGGAGCCTACGGCATCGCCAAGCATCAAACCGAGCAAGAAGCGCGCATGACGGCGCTGCGCGATCAGCTCGAGCGGCAGCGCCAGCAGATCGAGGAATTGATCGGGGAGCGGAAACGACTGCGCGAATGTCAGAACGACGACTTGACGTATAGCGAATGCATGAATGCCAAGCCGATCGTTCAGATCCAGGGGCCGGCGCCCGACGACAAACCCGATCCGTCCGCCACGGTGGCCACGCCCTTCGAAATGCAGCGCCAGATCCAAGAGCAGAGTGATTACCTCAAAAAGCTCCAGGGCGAGCTGGCTCAGCTCAGAACCAGTCTGGGCGATTGATCCCACAAAGCGCCGGCTATCGATTCGCCCGGCAGTTTGAGAAAGTGGCGCGGGCGGTGGTAGATTGCGGCAGTTTTCATAAGGCTGGCGCGACAAGGAGCATCCCGCCGTGAAGGTTTTCGTTTTCGATCTTCTGCCCTATGCCGAGCACCTGGAACATCTCAAAAAGGATAGCAACGAATTGCCTTACCCTTTGGGGCGCAGCTACTTCAAGCCCGAGGTGGCCGTGCGAAGCTATGCTGAGCACCTCGACGCCTGGGAAGAGATGGACAAGCTGGGCTACGACGGCGTGGGTTTCAACGAGCATCACACCTCGCCCTATGGACTGATGACCTCGCCCAACCTGATGGCAGCGGCGGCGGCCCAGCGCACCCGCCAGCTGAAGCTTTTGATCTACGGTAACCTCTTGCCCCTGCACGAGCCGCTGCGGCTGGCCGAAGAGCTGGCGATGATCGATTGCCTCTCCAATGGCCGGCTGGTATCCGGCTTTGCCCGCGGTATTCCGCGCGAATATCACGTTTACGGCGTGCCGTTGGCGCAGTCGCGCCCACGCTTCGAGGAAGCCTTCGAGATCGTGCGGCGAGCTTGGACTGACGAGGTTTTCTCCTTTCAGGGGCAATTCTGGTCTTACAAGGACGTGGCGATCTGGCCCCGTCCGGTGCAGCGGCCCCATCCGCCGATCTGGGTTCCGGTCACCGGCAGCAAGGAATCAATCGAATGGGCCGCGCGCAACAATATTCCGATCACCCCCGGCCTGGGACAGCGCGGCCTGCGCCTGGATATCATTCGTTACTACGCCGCCTGCCTGCAACGCGCCGGCCATCGCATGACCCCCGACCATATCGTGCTCAACTTTTCGGTCTATGTGGCCGACAGCAAGGCGCGCGCGATCAAAGAGGCGGGACCCTACTTCTTGTATTTCAATCGCACCCTCTTCAGCCACGGCAACGTCACCGAGTCGCAAACCCTCAGCGACGCCGGCTACCTGACTGCGACTTTCGCCTCCTACGTGCGACCTGAAAATCTGCGCGCAGCCATTCGCAGCCGCGAAGATTTTCGTAACATGACGATGGCGGATGTCGAGCGCCAAGCCGAAGATATGCCCTGGGGCAACGCCGACGAGGTACGCGCCAAGATCATCGAGCAGGCCGAGGAGGCCGGCGCGGCCACCGTGCAGGTGATGCTCAACCGCGGGGCGATGCCACAGGAAATGTTCCTGGAACAGATTCGTCGCTTTGCGGCCGAAGTGATGCCCGCGCTGCAGGCCCATCAAGTGACCCGGGTGCCGCTGGCCGAGGAAGCTTGGGAGGCGCGCGCGTAACGTTGGACAACTTCGCCGATCGTTTGGTTGCGGCCCAACGAAGCAAAGGCAGCGCCTTGGTGGTCGGAATCGACCCCCAGCTTGACGCACCCGGCAAGCCGGGGGTGCCCGCGGGATACAGCCTGCAGAGCTGGTGTTGCGCGATCGTCGAGGCCTGCGCCGAGCTGGCGGTGGCGATCAAGCCACAGCTGGCTTTCTTCGAGGCCCGCGGCTTGGAAGGGATGCGCGCGTTCGCGGCGGTGGTGGCGCTGGCGCGCCGCCTGGATCTGATCGTAATCGCCGACGCCAAGCGCGCCGACATCGGTTCCACCGCTGCCGCGTACGCCCAAGCCTTTTTGGGTGAGGGAGAGTTCGGCTGCGATGCGATGACCGTCAACCCCTATCTGGGCAGCGACGGCATTCTGCCCTTTTTGGCGCATGTCCAGCGGGGGCGAGGGCTGTTCGTGCTGGTCAAGACTTCCAATCCATCCTCCGGCGAGTTCCAGGATCTTCTTACACCTCAGCGTCCGTTGTGGGAGAGCATCGCGGTTCAGGTCGATCGATGGGGCCGCGGGCTGGAGGGCGGCCATGGTTTGAGCGCGGTCGGCGCCGTGATGGGTGCCACCTACCCGCGCCAGGCCGCACGAGCGCGCGCCTTGATGCCCACCGCTATCGTGCTCTCGCCGGGCCTGGGCGCGCAGGGGGCCAGCGCCCAGGACGCGGTGGCGGCGGCGCGGGCCGACGGCCTGGGGGTGGTGGTCAACGCCAGCCGCGCCGTGATGTACGCCTACCAGGCTGAGGGGTCGCACAACGCGGTGGCGGCGGCGCGCGCGGCGGCATCGCGGCTGCGTGAGCACTTGGCACAAGCGCTGGCAGGTGGCGGCGCGCTGGAAGCCTGAACCATCCGTTATTGACGGTTTTTTGCTAAAGACAACATAAAGCGTTACTTGACAAACCCTTTCGCTGGCAGCTATTAGCGGAAAGGCGCTTATTATCGCCGGAGCGCCAGGCGGAGGTTTCGCAGGGTGGATCGCTTTCTTGCCAGGCCGCGAGCGTGCGGCTGTCTGCTGCTGGCGATTGCACTGCTGGCTGGCGCGGCCAGCCGTGTCGGCGCGGCCATGATGCACTCCAACTTCCCGCGCCCCGAAGCGATCGAGCCCAACGTCGAGTTTTGGGTCGACGTCTTCACCCGTTACTCCGACCGCGACTTTATTGTGATGGACCGGACCCAGGTGGAGCGGATTTACCAGATTTTACATTTGCCCGGCGACGGCCCGCCGAGCTGGGCCGACGTGGACTCCACCAATGAGTATTTGAAGACTAAGTATACCGAAATCCTGACCCGCTTGGCGGCCCATGGCGCGCCGGCGGATTTCGAGGAAAAGGCGGTGGCCGCATTGTTCAAGAGCCAGCGCCATCCTGATTACGCAGCGGCGGTACAAAATTTGCGCGTGCAGCAGGGGATGCGCGAGCAATTTCGCGCCTCGCTGGTGCGCGCACGCTTCTATCTGCCGCGCATTGAGCACATCTTCCAAGACTTCGACCTGCCTGCAGAGCTGGCCCTGCTGCCGGTGGTGGAATCGGGTTTTCGCCCCGACGCTCGTTCCAAGGCTGGCGCACTGGGGTTGTGGCAATTCACTCGCGCGACCGCCAAGAGCTATCTCCAAGTCAACCGCTGGAACGACGAGCGGCTAGATCCCCAACGCGCCACCGAGGCGGCAGCCAAGCTGCTGGCGCACAACCACGATATGCTGGGGGACTGGCCCTTGGCGATCACCGCTTACGACTACGGCACCGGCGGAATGATGCAGGCGGTGGAAGCAACCAACGGGGGCAATCTATTCGATATCGTTCGCACATATGAGGGGCCGCATTTCGGCTTCGCGAGTAAAAATTATTACGCTGAGTTCCTGGCCGCGCTACAGGTATGGAATAATCGCGAGATGTATTTCCCCGGCATCGATGCCGAACCGCCCGTACAAGAAATGCCAACGCCGCGGCTGCTGCGCGCCAGCGTCCACATTTACCGCCGCGCGGTGGGTAGCCCGTTGCGCCGAGTAGCCTTGATTAACCACCGTCGTCGCATCGTCCACGGCCGCCACCATGTGCCGGTCCGTCGCTATCGCCGGCGAGTCAAGCCGATGCGCGAGGCCTGAGCGCTACTCAAAGGCCATCACGTCGGTTAGGCGGTCAACCTGACGCAAGGTCGGGAATAACCGCCACCACACTGCCACCACGGCCAAGGTTCCGACCCCGCCAAGTACCACCGCGGGGACGGTGCCGAAAAGAGCCGCCGTGACCCCGGACTCGAAGCCGCCCAACTCGTTGGAAGCGCCTACAAAGACCCGATTGACCGCGCTGACCCGCCCGCGCATCGGGTCGGGAGTGGCAAGCTGGATCAAGGTGGCGCGGACATAAACGCTGAGCATGTCGCAGGCGCCTAGAACCACAAGGGCGCCCAGCGAAAGCCCGAAATTGCTGGAAATGCCGAAGACGACCGTGGCCAGGCCGAAGCACGCCACCCCGGCAAACATGATTGCGCCCGCCCGCCCATTGAGCGGCCGTCGTCCCAGCGACAGTCCCACGATCGCGGCGCCCACCGCCGGCGCGCTACGCAGCAGCCCCAAGCCGCTGGGGCCAACGTGCAGAATGTCGCGCGCATATACCGGCAGGAGCGCGGTGGCGCCACCCAGCAAGACAGCGAACAGATCGAGCGAGATCGCACCCAGTACAATGGGCTGTGCCCACACATAGCGGATACCAGCGGTCAGCCGTTGCAGCATGCTTGCCTCCACGGCCGCTTCAAACCGGACCGTGGTTCGCACTCGGACAATCGTGCCTGCAATCACCGCGAACAGCGCCAGGCAGCTCCCATAGGCCACCGCCGCTCCGAGTAGGTAGATAGCACCGCCCAGGGCCGGGCCCACGATCACTCCGATCCGGTTGCTGGAAGAATTCCAAGCCACAGCTTCAGGAAATTGCCGGCGCTCAACCAACTGCGGCAGCAAGGATTGAGCCGCGGGTCCACCTAACGCGCGCGCGCTGCCGAACAGCGCCAGCAGCAGATAAAAGGGCCACAGGTGGCGCGGAGTAGCCAGCGAAAATACCAGGAACCCACCGGCGGCCAAGCCCTGCAGGGCAAAGCTGAGAGCCAGGATTAGGCGCCGGTCACAGCGGTCGGCCAGATTGCCCGCGGGCAGGCACAGAGCCAGAATCGGCACGAACTGCGCCAGCCCCACGTATCCCAAGGCCAACGGGCTGCCCGACAGTGCATACACCTGCCAGGCCACCGCGACCGATTGAATTTGGATCGCCAGGTTGTTGAGTAATACCGAACCCAGATACAGGCGCAAATTACGATTAGCGAAGATGCCCGCAGTGGAGGAGGCGGCAAGCAGGGAAGCGGGGTCGCTCATGTCAATCGGTTCGAGACTCTTGCCGCGGGCTGGTCGGCGAGCCGAACACAGCCACCAAGCGCACCCAAAGCTTCATCCACCAGCCCAAGCATACTCGGGCACGCCCACGAGGCCAGCGTCGGATCAGTACTGAGGCTTGTTGCGGCTGTGCGATCGATATGACTAAAGGCGCGGCGGCGGACTGCATACAGCGGCGAGACACCCGCGTGCTGCTGCGGTTGTACCCTGGAGAAAGTCAGCTGACAGGCTGGCGAATGGCCACCAGCGGCTTCGAAAACCCCAGCAGCTCGGGTGATGAACCCGGCTGCTGGGGTAGGAAATGCTAGGCGAAGCGCTTGGCGTCGTCAGAAGCGTAGCCAGCCACCGCATACTCGGCGGGTGCGCTTTTTTGAAGGGCCGCCACCACTTCGTCGATTTTGCCGGCTGGAATCGCCAAGGTCATCTCGCCATTGGGCATCCCGGTGCGCACGCGGCTGGCCATACAGCCGAAGCTGATCGCAACTTGGTTCAGCTCCTTGGCGATCGGAATGATGTGGCATTGAGGCTTGCCCTCGAAGCGCACACCCTGCAGGCCGTCGACCAGCACCATCGCCTGCTTGGGATTAACTCGCAAAAAGACCACGTCGGGGTCGGTAGCCTGGGACAGCGGTCCGTAAGTCACAGCGCCGGGCTTTTCCTTGATGTGGGTAATGAGCGGAAAAACATCGGGCGAGACCCAGTTGCATTCGGCCATCGCCGCGATATCGGCACCTTTTGCCGCCTCTTCCAAGGTTTTGAAGCCGTGGGTAAAAGATCCCACGCTGCAGTTGGCATGATCGGCGGCGTTGGTGGTGAAGGTACGATCGGTGGCCTTCATCCAGAAGACGCAGCCCGCTGAAACCGGACCGGTGCGGCCGTCGGGAGCGGGCGCCGGCATGGGCGCTTCGTAATGCGGAACGCCGGCGGGAGCGCTCTTGGAAAATGTAATGGCTAGGGGCGGAACGGTGAGCCCCAGCGAGGCCTCCAGTTGGGTGGCGATCTCCTTGTAATTGCGTCCCACGTTAAACTCTCCTGCGGCGGACCAGCGGTACGCCCAAGCTTGTACTAGGTCAAAGCTTTTGCTCAACATTGCGCCATTCGCCTCGGGTTGACAAGGGGTCGATTTTCGCGTGTAGCTGAGGTTGCGAGCACTGCGCGTAGGGAGGCGAACGGGATTCGACGGTGGTAGACCCCAAGAAGCCCGGCTGGTTGGCGATCATCGCCAGCTTGTTGGTCCCCAGTTGATGAATACTGACTCAAGTCCTGGCAGGACTTGGCCTGTTTTCGATCCTCAGCGCGAGCTGTATAATCTGGTTACAGCGATTGCAGATCCCTTTCGCCATCCTGGCTTTGGGCGCGTTGGGGTATGAACTTTACCTGATTCGGCGCCGCCCCTTTCAGGGGCGCAAATGGAGTGTGCGGTTGGTGGCCGGGGCCAGCGTCGCGATCAATGTGCTGATATTTGGCTACTGGGCAATGCTGTGGCTGCGTTACCGTTAGAACCAAATCGGCGGGGTGTATTCCAGTCAGTGGAAGCCGAAAAGCGCCCTGCTTCAGACTATGAAAATCGTTAGAACCTCAATCCTTGCCAGTTTGTTGCCCGTCTTGCTCAGTACGGTGCCAGTTCACGCCCAGGTGCTGAGCGCCACCGCCGACGTCAAGGGCATTACTTGCGCACTGTGTCTACCGCCGCTGGAGCAGGCGGCTCGCAGCCAGCCGGGGGTGGGCGATGTCAAAATCAGCATGAGTCGGCAAACCGTGGATATGTCCTATGCCAAAGACGCGCCGCTGAACTTCAGCGCGCTGGACCAAACCCTAGCCGGGCTCAACGCCAATGTTCAGCGGCTGCGAATCGTGGCGCGTGGCCAGGTGGCTGGGAGTGCCGCCAAACGCGAATTCGTGGCGGGCAAGAACCGCTTCCTTCTAACTGCGGCCTCGCCCGCGCTACCACAAGGCAAACCACTGATCGTCACGGGTTTGCTGGAGCAGGGGAGTGGTCCGATGCAACTTACCGTCACCCAGTTCGCGGTCGGCGCGCACGCCGCTTTGCCGGACCAAGCCGATTCGCTGAAGGCCACCACCCCCTGACGGGGAAAACGGGAAGTGGTAAACTCGCTACACGCCGTGAGCTGTGGCCTGCAAAATTTTTCTTCGCTCGGCCGGACAGTCGCCTCAGTGCGCTGAAATCCAGACCTTTTCGAAGCGGGTTGGCCGCATCGGATTGAGCACCCATCCATGCACCCAGGGTTGGCGAATTACATAAGTGACCGGATGGTAGAGAAAGACCCAGGGCGCATCGGCCACGATCAACTTTTCGGCCTGCTTGTACAGCGCCAAACGCTGGTGCAAATCGGCCAGTGGAGCGGCCTGGGCCATTAGCCTGTCCACTTCGGGGTTGTAATAGAAGGTATCGTTATTGGAACCCCACTGCGCTTTGGAAAAGAGCACGTTGAGAAAGTTTTCGGGATCGGGAAAATCGGCTTCCCATCCCAGTAAGGAAAGCGCTACGGTGCTGGGCTGGCGTACCGCTTCCAGCAACGGGCCCCAGGCCACCGGCTTAAGCCTGACATTGATTCCGACCAGGGCCAGATCCTGCTGGATCGACTCGCCCAGCAAAAGCATCGTCTGATCGGCCCGCATCCATAGCTCGGGCGCGAAGCCGGCTTTGACCCCGGCAGCCGCCAGCAGATGGCGCGCACGCGCCGGGTCGTAAGGATAGCCCGCCAAGTCCGGGTCGTAACCAGGCAGGCCCGGTGGCAGGACGTCGTGTGCAATCACACCACGGCCGTTGAGGAGGGCAAGCAGCTTGCGCTTGTCGATCGCGTAGTTGAAAGCCCGCCGCACGCGCACATCGGTCAATGGCGCCATCTGGCAATTCAGTCCCAGGTAATCGGTGGCAGCACTGACGATTTTGAGGATTAGGGGTGCCAGTCGCGGATCTTTTATTACGGCCGGAAAATCCGCCGAAGGTATCCCCGCCACATCCACTTCCCCCGCCCGGTATTGCAACCATTCCAGCTCTTCGTTGACCCCCACCCGCTCCACAACTGCGTCGAGCCGCGGCTGGCCGCGCACGAAGTAATAGGGATTGCGCGTCAGCACGAGGTACTGACCGCGCCGCCATTGCTTGAGTTCGAAGGCGCCGCTGCCCACTGGATGGGAGGAAAAGTCATCGCCCCAGCGTTGCACTGCTTCGCGCGGCACGGCGGCAGCGAAGGGCATGCATAGCTTATGGATGAAGATCGGGTCGGGAGCGCGCAGGGTGAAGCTGATGGTGTAGGGATCGGGTGTCGCGATACCGCGCACGTCGTTGGCCCGACCGGCGATATAATCTTCGGCACCCAGGATATTGCGGTAATATTCGATTCCCTTGGAGCGAGTGGCGGGCGTGAGCACTCGCTGCAGGGAATATTTCAGATCGCCGCTGGTAACCACTCGGCCGTTGCTGAAGCGCGCATCGTGACGCAGATGGAAGGTGAAATGGGTGGCGTCGGGCGAACTTTCCCAGCTCGTGGCCAAGTCCGGTTTAAGCGCAATCGAGCCGTCGGCGTAGCGCACCAGGGTATCGAACAGGGCCTGTTCAAAACTCCACGAGGCGGTGTCGTAGCCAGCCGCCGGATCCAAAGTCGGTACATCATCCTGGCTGGCTAGATGGAGCACCTGGGCGCCAGGGGGGAAATTAAGCGCTGGGTCGTGCTGGCAGGCGGCCAGCAGCAGGGTCAACGCGGCCAGCGCCAGCCACCGGCCGGGATTCATCGTCCCTGCCGGCGCAGGTAGCCGTAGCCCAGAAAATTGAAGCCGAGCACGGCGTACAGGATCGCCAAACCTGGAAAGGCTGCCAGCCAAGGGGCGGTGCGTAGATAAAGCTGCGCCTCGTCGATCATCCGTCCCCAGCTTGGGGTGGGCGGCGGCACCCCTAAACCCAAAAAGCTCAGCCCCGCATCAAGGAGCAAGGTGCCCGAAGTGGCCAGGGCCGCCATGACCACGATCAACGGCATCGTGTTGGGTAGCAGATGGCGAGTCAGGAGGCGCCACGAAGAGGCGCCCAGCATGACCGCGGCCACGACGAAATCGCGCTGGCGGATGGAGAGCGCTTCGGCCCGGACCACCCGCGCGACCTGGGTCCAGGAGACCAGGCCAATTACAATCAGGATGGTGAGCAGGCTGGGAGTGAGAACGGCAACCAGCGCCATCGCCAGGAGCAGCCCGGGCAGCGTGAGCATCACGTCAGTGAAACGCATCAGGACAAAATCCACGGTTCCCCCGAACAACCCCGCGCACAGTCCGATCGCCACTCCGATAGTCATCGTCATGACCATTCCCGCCAATCCCACGGTGAGCGAGATTCGCGCGCCCCAGATAATGCGCGAGAGTACGTCGCGGCCGAGCTCATCGGTACCGAAGGGAAAGGCGCGGCTGGGGGGCGCGGGCGCGCCAAAACTAGTCGCCACCGCGGCGGTAGGATTGTGCGGCGCCAGCCAAGGGGCGGCCACGGCGACCAGGGCGATCGTACCGACCATCACGGCGCCAATCAGTTCCATCGTGCTGCCGCTGGCTTTCATGTGGTCAACCGAATGCGCGGGTCCAGCCACAGGTAGAGCAGATCCACGAGCAGATTGCCGACCACGATCAGCGCAGCAGAAAACAGCACGGTGCCCATGATCAGGGGAATGTCCAGGTTGAAGATCGCTTCGAAGGCAAGGCGGCCGATGCCGGGCCAGTCGAACACGGTCTCGGTCAGCACTACCCCGGAAAGCAGCCCGGCCAGATCCAGTCCCGCCAATGTTACCAGCGGGAGCAGGGCGTTGACCAATCCATGACGAAACATCGCCTGCCGGCGCGACAGCCCCTTGCCCAGCGCGGTGCGGATGTAATCCTGGCCCATCGCTTCGCCCATCGAAGTGTGCAGGATTCGCGAATAGTAGCCGCCCGACCCCAACGCCAGTGTGAGCGTAGGCAGGAGCAAGCTTTTGGGACCGCTGAAGCCACCCAAGGGAAATGAGCGCAGGTACAGGCCACCCACCATCAGCAGCATCAGGCCCAACCAGAAGACCGGAAATGAGACCAGGGTCAGAGCGAACACGAGCAAGGCATTATCCAACGCGCGATCACGATGGGCGGCCGCCATCATCCCCATCGCTAGCCCGATCAGCAGCGACAGCACCATCGCGCATAGCGCCAACACGGCGGTGGCGGGAAAGCGCGTCGCGATCAGGTGGCCGACATTTTCGCGCATGATGTAGGAGCGGCCCAGATCGCCGTGCAGCAGCCGGTCCAGGTAACGCGCATATTGAATGTAAATGGGCCGATCCAGCCCCAATTGGGCGCGGATGAGGGCCAGGGTTTGCGGATCGGCCTTTGCGCCCGCGATCGTCACCGCCGGATCGGCGGGCACCACGAAGGCGATGGCGAAAGTAATCAGCGAGGTGCCTAGTAAAACCGCCACGCCGAAGCTCAGGCGCCGGATCAGATAGGACAACATCGGCCTGGGTTACGCCAGGCGGCGCAGCCGCGCCCGCCGCACCGTCTCAGCGATCGTCTCGGGGTCGGCCACTCCTTCCATCCGGATGGAGAAATCGGCGCTGGCTGCGGAGGAAATCACCACGCTGCCCAGACCGAATAGGCGCTGAATCAGCCGCCGGTCGATTTCCACCGAGCGGATATCGGCCAATTCAATCTCACGGCGGGTGCGCGAAAGGAAGCCACGCCGCTCGATCAGCCGTTCGGAAGTGAGACTCCAGCTCGTGCTGCGACGCCCGAGCACCGCCAGCGCGACGATTATCCAAGCCAGTACCAGCAAGGCAGCGGCCAGGGGCCAGCCGCGGCGGCCATGAACGAAGATCAAAGCAGCCAATCCCGCGAGTACCAAGGCCGAGAAAAATGAGCCGGTCGCCAGCCACCAAGAGGGCATGATGTTGGCCAGCGCGAACTCGTGCTTGGCTTCGGGCCGCAGGGTAATCATGCGCTGGCCGCAGCGCGAGCAGAAGGTCGCGCCAGCGGCAGCTTCGAATCCGCATTGCGTGCAGCGCATCAATCCTCCCGCCGGCTTGGCCAATCGGGCGCCATCGACGGGTCGATCGCGCCCGCCTCCATCAAGCCTACTCCGCCGGTCCTCCACCCGCGGCCGGTTCGGATTGCGCGGCTGGCTTAGGCCCTGTGGCGTAAGCCGCGATTATCTCACCGGCGTGGGTTGCGGGATCGACTTTGGGATAGACCTTGACGATTTTGCCTTGCGGGTCGATGACGTAGGTCACCCGCTTATCCAACCCTAGAGCCGGAATGCCGTTGGCGACCCCGTAGGCGCTGGCAATTTTTTTGTCTGGGTCGGCCAGCAGGGGAAAGGGCAGGTTGTATTTCTTGATAAACTTGGCGTGCGAATCGGTATTCTGCACGCTGCACCCCAGAAGCACGATCCCAGCCTGAGCTAGCTTGGCGTAACCGTCCCGAAAAGCGCAGGCCTCCTTGGTGCAACCAGGGGTGAAGTCCTTGGGATAAAAATACAAGACCACGGTCTTGCCCCGATAATCAGTTAGTTGCACCGGCCTGACTCCGTCGGCGGTGACCATCTGGGTTTGAAAATTGGGCGCGCTCTGCCCAGCAGCCAGCAGCGCGGCGGCGGCGCGCCAGGGCTGAAAGATGATCAGCCCCACGGCCACTACGACTATGACAAGCACGATTGCAAAACGCATTTCGCCGTCCTCCTATATTGGCCGCGCTGTGTGGAGCGCTCTTTGCCCGCCGATTTTCCCGGCTTCAACTCGCCGAGGCTGCGTAGCTAGGTCGGGCCTGGACGGCTGCTAGCCATCGCGTCAGCGGCGCGAACTCCTCCAGCGCCACTCCGCATGACTCCATCACCGACAGTAGTGGCGTGTAAAGAGGATCGGCCAAGCTGTAGGAGCCAGCCAGAAAGGGACCTTCCCGGTCGACCATTCCAATCAGCCGCTGGAGCAGAGCGCGGGTGGCGGCTTGGCGCTCGGCGATGAACTCAGCCCGGCGCTGGCCGGCGGGGCGCAGCAACTGCTCGATAATCAGCGGTCCGACGGTGGGACTGAGTTCGGTGTCGAACAGATGGACCAGGGCGCGCACACGGGCGCGCGCTGCAGCGCCGGCCGGCATCAGCGCGGGTAGCGGAAAGGCCTCGTCCAGATATTCGTTGATCACCGACACCTCGGCCAGTACCACTTCCCCCATCGGGCTGTTATCTACCAGCACCGGCACCTTGCCGCGCGGATTGAGCGCAAGAAAGGCCGGGGTCCGATTGTCGCCGCGAGTCACGTCGATTTCCACCCGGGTAAAGGCCAACCCCTTCTCCGCGAGCACCAAACGCACCGCGCGGCAATTGCCTGAGGCCGCGAAATGATAGAGCTGCAGCCGCGTCGGATTAGTCATCGCTGAGGTCTTCGGTCCGCCGCCGCATGGCCACGTTTCATGACAAGGAACGCCACCTGGGCCAGCCGCGCAGCGCCGCACAATGGCGGGGCAACCGTGTGACCTGTATGACTTCGTTGGCATATGCTGTCAAGCACCATCGGAAGCGGCCGACGGCACCGCGCACAAGAATCGGATGCAGGGCAACGACTTCGTTCAGAGCTTGATGTACCGCCGCGGCATTACCTGCTTCGATTGTCACGACGCCCACGGCACAGGCAACTACGCCCAGCTTCGACCAGCCGGCGCAGACCCTATGCCTGAGCTGCCATGGTCCGGGCTCTCCCAACGGACCGCGCACCGCAACGCTCGAGGCCCATACCCAGCATAACGAGGGCACCGCGGGCAGCCGCTGCGTGGATTGCCACATGCCGGCGATCGAGGGCGAAGGCGTGCCAGGCGCGTTCGTGCATGCGCACACCTTCCGCTTTATTCCGCCGGCGATGACCGACAAATACGGCATCCCAAACCCGTGCACCTCCTGCCATAAGGACAAGTCGACGGCGTGGGCGAGCGCTATCCTGCGCACCTGGGGCGAGCGCTCACCCTGGCGGCTTGACTAGAGACTCAGACATAGTGCAGCCAGTGGCGGTAGCGGGGATCGCGGCCGCGCAGCGCGGCGGCGAAAGTCTCCTGCACCTGGCGGGTGATTGGCCCCGGCACGCCGCTGCCGACCGTGCGGTCATCGACCTCGCGCACCGGCGTGACTTCGGCCGCGGTACCGGTCATGAAAACTTCATCGCAGATATAGACGGTGTCGCGCGGGAAACGCTGCTCGCGCACCTGCAGGCCGAGATCGGCCAGAATCTTGATGACCGCGTCGCGCGTAATCCCGGGCAGCGCCGAGGCCGAGGGCGGGGTCGTCACCACCCCGTCGCGCACCACGAAGATGTTCTCGCCGCTACCTTCGGCCACATAGCCGTCGACATCAAGCAGCATCGCTTCGTCATAGCCTCCGCGCTGCGCTTCGTGCACGGCAAGGACCGAATTGATGTAGTGGCCGGTGGCCTTGGCATGCGGCATCAGGGTGTTGGGATGGAAGCGGTTGAAAGAAGAGGTTTTGAGCCGGATCCCTCGCTTGACCCCATCTTCGCCCAGATAGGCGCCCCATTCCCAGGCCGCGATTGCCACCCGCACGCGGTTATTGTGCGCGGCCACACCCATCTGACCGTCGCCCAGAAAAACCAGGGGACGAATGTAACATTCGGTGAAGTGGTTGAGGCCTACCGCCTGGGCGCAGGCTTTGAGGATCTCGTCTTGGGAAAATGGAATTTTGATACCCAGGATATGGGCGGAATCGAACAGGCGGCGGACGTGCTCGGGACCGCGAAAGATTGCCGAGCGTCCATCGTCGCCCCGATAGCAGCGTAAGCCCTCGAATACCCCGTAACCGTAGTGCAGACTATGGGTCAGGACGTGGATGCGGGCCTCTTCATAAGGCACGAACGTGCCATCAAGCCAGATTCTGCTAGTTTGGACTTCGCTTGCACCTGTTCCCGCCACCGTTGACTCCTTGCCAGGACGCGGATTGGCGCGGCTTACGGGCGTGCCAACCCGGGCTTTACGCTAGTGAAAGGCGCTAGAAGGAACAAGCAGTCCGCAGCGCCCCTCATAGCGAGCGCGGGTCAAGCGCACTGTGGCCACCCACGCTAGTCAAGGTAGCGGTGGCGTTCTCGCTGGGAGTGGTGTCCGGGCGACGCGCTCCGAGCCGCCGTCGGCGCGGCCGCCGCCGGCGCCGGCTGGAGCTGACAGAGGCCGGCGGCGAGCCCTCGACCCGTCGCGGCGCGGGGCCGAAAATGGCAGGCGGCAGCAGGGTAAAGAGCGTCCTGGCCTCTTCGTAATACGGTCGGCTGGAGAGCCCGCGCAAGCGATGGTTGGGCCGCGCTATGCGCCCGGCGGCATTGAGCAAAAGCCGCATCCGCTCGATCTCGCCGCGGGGAAAGCCGCGCTCGCGCAGCTGGGTGATTAGGTCGGCCCCAGGCTGTGGCAGTTGGCTGCGGGCGAACCATAGATCGGCCAGCAGGCAGGCCAAGGTAAGAGCGCGCGAGGGGAGCATGCCAGCCTCGGAAGCCGCCTCCAGACTACCCATCGCGATCGTGGTGTGCGCGGCTTCCAAACAATCGAGTTGGGGACGAAGGTGTTCGTACAAAAACGGTAGCACCACTTCCAGCAGGCCCAGTTCTGCCATCAACAGCAGGGCCCGCTTGGGCGGCGCGTTGGTAAAAGTGCGGAAAATTTCCTCCACCAGGCGCGGGGTCGAGGTCTTGAGCAGGTCGGCCCGATGGCGAACGATCGCGTCGCGAGTGGCGGCTTCGAGCTGGAAATCCAGCTTGGCGGCAAAGCGCACCGCGCGAATCATCCGCACCGGATCCTCGCGCATGCGCACTTCGGGGTCGTCGACGGTACGGATCAGGCGGGCCTGAAGATCGAGCAGGCCGCCGGTGTAATCGACGACGCGGAAGGACTTGGGGTCGTAGAACAGCGCGTTGATGGTGAAGTCGCGGCGCTGCGCATCCTCTTGCGGGGTGCCGAAAGTGTTATCGTGACGAATCAAGGGGTCGCCCTCCGCGACGACCTCCTCGCTGCGACGGCGGAAGGTAGCGACCTCGATGTTCTGGGGGCCGAAGAAGACGTGCACCAGCTTGAAGCGGCGCCCGATCAGGCGCGAGTTGCGGAACAGCTCGCGGATCTGTTGCGGATGGGCGGAGGTGCCAACATCGAAGTCCTTAGGCGTGCGCCCCAACATCAGGTCGCGGACGCTGCCGCCCACCAAAAAGGCTTCGTAGCCGGCATTGATGAGCCGGTAGAGTACCTTGAGAACGTTGGGATCGATTTCGCGGCGCGAAATCGGATGCTGCGCTCGTTCCAATGTCTCCACTGCCGCTGCGTTGACCCCGCGCCGATGGTGTTGCGGGTGCGCAGCCGTCCCCACGCCTGCGTCGCACCTCGCACGATGCTTGCAACTTAGCACGCCGACCGCGCCTCGCCATCCCCCACCGTTTCTGCCGGTGCGAGCGGTGGCGTTGACTTGGCGGAAAACCATGTAATAGGGTCGAAGTACTCGGCTATGCTGCAATCGCCCGCGCTCAGCGCGCCCAACATTCTCGAAATGCTGCTCGGTACCGGGCCGGTGGTCCAAGCGGTGCTGGCGATTTTGTTGGCGTTCTCGATCTTTAGCTGGGGTATCATCATCTTTAAGCTGCGCCAGGTCTCCCAAGCCCGTCGCCAATCGGCCCGCTTCATCAATCTGTTTTGGGAATCCAAGAATTTGGCCGCGATCCATACCGGCAGCCTGGATCTCAAGCGCAGCCCAGTGGCCCAGGTGTTTCGCGCCGGCTACCAGGAGTTGCTGCGGCTGACGCGGGCCAAACGCCAGGTAGTCAACGCCGCCGAGGGCAGCTTCTCCACCGAGCTGGGCGGGGTGGAAAACGTGATGCGGGCGATGCAGCGCGAGGCCAACGTCGAGCTGACCAAGCTGGAAACCGGGATCACTTTTTTAGCCACTACCGGCTCGACCTCTCCCTTTATCGGTCTGTTCGGCACGGTGTGGGGCATTATGACCGCGTTTCTGGGCCTTTCGGCGGCTCATTCCTCCAATATTCAAGCGGTCGCCCCGGGGATTGCCGAGGCCTTGATTACCACCGCGGTGGGCCTGGTGGCGGCCATTCCGGCTCAGATGTTTTACAACTACTTCACCGCTCGGGTGCGGGTATTGGCGACCGAGATGGAAAATTTCACCTCGGAGTTTGTCAATATCGCCGAACGGCACTTCCTGTCCTAGCCGGTTGAGAACGGCGCGTGGCTGCAATCGATGGGTTGGCGCTGGGGAGCCTGCGGCGGTGGCAATTGAGAAGACCACCCAACTAAGGGTTGGGTGAGGCGGCGATGGCATTCGAGGCGGGCAAGCGCGGGACCTTGGTCTCCCAGATAAACGTCACGCCCCTGGTGGACGTGATGCTGGTGTTGCTGGTGATTTTCATGGTAACCGCGCCAATTATTCAGCAAGGTGTGGAGCTCAATTTGCCCAAGGAGCGGCTCTCCGCCCTGCCCGGCGAAGAGCAGCAATTCGTGGTTTCGGTCACCCGGGATCAGACCATATATCTCAACGATACCAAGCTTACGGCCGAAGAGCTCACCACCAAGCTGAGCGCCATCGCCCTGGAGCGGCCCGACCGCCAGGTCTTCGTGCGAGCCGACGACCAAGTGCCCTATGGCGCGGTAATTCGGGTGATGGCGGCAATCAAGGCCGCCGGGATTCGCAACGTCGGGATGGTGACCCAGGTGCCGGACAACGGAATGGGCGCCGGCGCGCCCGGGCACGGACATTCGGGTGGGGCCAGGCGATAACGGGCGGGGCGGGCTGGGCCTAGCCCTCGCGATCCTGCTCTCGGCCCTGGCCCACATCGGCTTGCTCTACAGCGGCTTGGTGCTGATTCCGCGCTGGCTCGCCGAACAACCGGCCCCACCACCAGTCTATACGGTGGCGGTAGTGGACAACCTGCCCGCGGGCGACTTAGGGACCCATTTGCCGCAACTCAACCGCCCGCAGAGTCCACCCCGCAAAACGCTACCGCCACCCAGGCCGCCCAAGCCTCCAAAGACCGCCAAGGCGAGCGCACCCAACAGCGACACCAAGGCCTTTGCCCTCAACAAGCGCGGCGATATGACGCCAACCCCTACCCCGACCCCAACTCCGGCCCAGGCCACGGCGGCACCAACCGTGCCACCAACTCCGCGTCCCACCGCCCGGCCTACCCGCCGTGCCACCACCCGGCCCACCGCGACCGCACACCGGGTCATGACAACGCCGAGGCCGACTGCGCGCGCCAAGCGTCCGCGACCGACCGCGACCCCACGAGCACGCCGCGCGGGGCCGCGGGAGACGCCCAAACGGATGCTGGCCCAGGCCACCCCGAAGCCCACTCCGGGAGTACGCGAGCAGATGGCGGCGTTGCGCAAGCAACTGCTGCTGGATTCGCTCAAGCACCGCAAGGTAATTGCGCAGCGGCATGAGGGCGAAGGTGGTGGTCCGCTGGAGAGCAACGTTTCAAGCGGGGGACAGGGTTACGGGGTGGGCCCCGGCCATGAAAGTGCCGGAATGCTTAAGGACCCGCTTTTTCTCTTGTATTATACGCAGGTGCAAGAGCGGATTAAGAAAGCCTGGACCTTTTCGGGAGGTAATAGCGATCTGACAGCCACGATCGAGTTCGCGATTGGTCCCGACGGTCAGTTGCTCAACTATCAGGTGCAGCGCTCCTCGCGCAATGACGCCTATGATGAATCGGTAATCCGCGCCATCAAACGCGCGGCTCCGTTTCCTCCGCCCCCGCCCGACTACCGCGACGCATTCTCGCGCGGAGTCGAGGCTACCTTCAGACTGGGAGAGCTAAATTCGTGAGATTCCAGCCCTATGGAGCAACTTGCGCCCAACGCGCCTTGGTTGCCGTGCTCGGCCTCGGAACATTACTGCTGATAGGTGCGCCGGCGTGGGCACAGTCCCAGTCCGGTCTGCTACATTTCGACATCGTCGGCCCAGGCTCCAAGTTAGCGCCGATAGCGATATCCCAGCTAAAAAACCTGGGAGGCGACGACGAGGGCGAGGTGTCGGCGCACTTCGTAAATGTGCTTTCGCGCGATCTGGAATTGTCGGGCTACTTCCGGTTGATTAAACCCGAGGCCTACATCGAGAATCCGCAGCAAAGCGGCTACCAGCTAGGTCAGTTCAATTTCACCGATTGGAGCTCGATTAACGCCGAATTCCTGGTCAAGGGAGCGGTAACCGCCTCGGATGCCGTGGTAACGATCGACGCCTTTCTGTATGACGTCGCGGCGCAAAAGCAATTGGTGGGTAAACGCTTTTCTGGCGCGCCCCAAGACGTCAACCGGATGGCGCGCCGCTTTGCCGACGCCATCCTGGCCGGGATTACCGGCCAGCGTGGCCCCTTCGACAGCAAAATCGCGCTGGTTTCCACCCGCGGCGGGCGGTTCAAGGAAATCTATATAACCTCTCTGGACGGCGAGGACCTATATAGGGTGACCAACAATCCGACCATCAACCTGTCGCCTAGCTTCGATCGCGGGGTTGGCCATTTGCTCTATACCTCCTTTAAAAGCGGCTCGCCAGACCTCTATCTGTTCAACCTGGCCACCAAGCGCGAAATTCGTATCAGCACCGACCGTGGCCTGCTGCTGGGCGGCGCCGTGAGCCCCGGCGGAAACTCGGTGGTGGCGGCGGTGGAACGCGGTGGCGCCACCAATCTGTTCATGCTGGACTTGCAGGGCAACGTTATTCGGCAACTGACCCGTGGCGGCTCGATCAACGTCAATCCCAGTTTCAATGCCGATGGCAGTCTGATGGCCTTCACTTCGGATCGCGGCGGAACACCTCAAATCTATGTGATGAATCCTCAGGGGGGCGAGGCACGACGGGTTACCTATTCGGGCAGCTACAACACCGATCCGGCGATTTCGCCCAAGGGCGACCGGATTGCATACCAAACCCGCAATGGCGGGTTCCACATCGCTATAATCGGCATTGATGGTGGCCAGCCTACTGTGTTGGCCGCCGGGCAGCATCCAAGCTGGTCACCCGACGGGCGCTATCTGATTTTCAGCGCAGACCGGAGCGGCACGAGCAGGCTGTATCTAATGCAAGTGGATAGTGGCAAAATCATTGCACCGATAACGAAGGAGGACGGTGATGCGACAGATCCGGCATGGTCGTGGTGGTTGGGAGAATAGTTCGAGGAGGAAGGGTGTGATCGCGCGACGAATCGCGGTAGTCCTAGTCGCATTGACCCTGGCCGCTTGCTCTTCATCCAAGCCCAATGGGCAAGGGGTGGCGGGCGAAAATGGGGCAGCGGGCATGGGCGAGCAGAATCTGGGTAACAAGGGCTCGCTGGAACAGTTTCAAAAGGGCACCCTGGGCGCCGACAGCGGTGGTCCGTTGAGTGACATCCATTTCGCTTTCAACGACTACACCATCCAGCCCCAGGACGGCGAAGTGCTGCGCAACAACGCGCGCTGGCTAACCGATCACGCCTCCAGCCGGGTCCAGATAGAAGGGCACTGCGACGACCGCGGCTCGGAGGAGTATAATTTGGCCTTGGGCGCCAAGCGGGCGCAGGCCGCCAAGGAATATCTGACGGATCTAGGGATCGCGGGTGACCGCATCTCGACCATCAGCTACGGTAAGGAGTTGCCGCTGTGCCACGAGGAAACCGAAGAGTGCTGGGCACAAAATCGGCGCGATCACTTTGTGGTTAGCGGAGCCCAATGAGAGCCCCAATTGTGCGCCAGCCCTGGTTGCTCGGTCTGGCCTTGCCGCTGGCGATAGCGGTGGGCTGCGCCTCACGCAGCGATATTGAGCAGACCCAGGACCAACAGTTTCAGATCCGCTCGATGGTGGCCTCCAACCAGCAGGCGATCCAGGCCTTGGAAGATCGCGTTCGCCAGCTCGACGACCAACTTCAAGAGATGCAGCACGCTGGCAGCGGGGCCAGCACCCCATCATCGGCGCTGGCAGCGCGGCTGGCCAAACTGCAAGCGCAGGTGAACGCGCTACAGAGCAGCATAAATCCGGCTGCCGGGGTCCCACCTGCGGCGCTCGCGCCCGGGCTGGTCCCGCCGGGAATGCCGGCGCCCAACCCCACCCCTCCCGGCGCGACCGCGCCGCCTGAAGACAGCGTGCCGCCGGGCGCAGGCACGGTACCCCCTGGCGCAGGTGTGGAAGGTATGGGCACGCCACCGCAGGCGGCCGCGGCCCCGGTGGTAGTACCGACTTATTGGCGTCAGGAGCTGGCCCGTGCCTTGGCAACTTCGCAAAGCGGTTCTGCGGGCAAAGTGTACCGCAGCGGTTTGCTGGCCATGAAAGAGGGCAATTACGCTCAAGCCATCGACCATTTTTCTACCCTGCAACGCAAGTATCCGCATTCCGACCTGGGCGAGTCGGCCGACTACTTTGCTGCCAACGCCTACTACCAATTAGGTAAATATGACCAGGCGATTTTGCAGTTCAACGACCTCGCGATGCGTTATCCAAAGGGACGTTATGCGGGCCAGTCCTTGCTGCGCGAGGCCCAGGCTTTTTTGCGCATCAACGACAAGATCGACGCCCGACTTACCCTGCAGAAGCTACTCAACGAACATGGCGATAGCCCGGAAGCGTCGGCCGCCAATGCTCTGATGAAAAATCTCGAGGCTGATTAGCCCAACCGTGCGGGTCGTTTAGCATGGAGGTTATTCGCGAGCTGAGCCTACCGCCCGGGCTCGCCCGCCCGGTGCTGGCGCTGGGCAATTTCGACGGCGTTCATCGAGGCCATCGCGCCATCCTGGAGACCGCACGCGAGTGTGCACAGCAGAGCGGCGTCTGTGCTGTGGCGATGACCTTCGAGCCCACGCCGGCCAAGGTGCTCGCGCCCGCACGCGCGCCCAAACTGCTGATGACCCTGGCGGACAAGCTGGCGTGCATGGCCGAAACAGCGCTGGACGCAATTATTATCGCTCCCTTCACCCGCGAGCTCAGTCTGCTGTCGCCCGAGCAATTCGCCCGCCAATGCCTGATGGAGCGCTTGCACATCAGCTGCGTGGTGGTCGGCCACAGTATCAGCTTCGGCCATGCCCGTGGCGGCAACGCCGCCGTGATGAAAAGGCTGGGGGAGAAGCTGGGCTTCGAGGTGCGCGTGGTCGAAGCTTTGAGCGTGGACGGGGTTGAGGTCAGCTCCACCCGCATCCGCCGTGCGGTCGAGCGCGGCGACATGGGCGAGGCGGCGCGAATGCTGGGGCGCTATCATTTTTTATCGGGAATCGTGATACGCGGGCGCCAGCGCGGCCATCAACTAGGCTTTCCCACCGCTAATCTACGCTCGTTAACCGAAACCGTTCCGCCCGACGGGGTCTATGCCACCCGTCTGGTGCTGCCCGAGGGCGCCTACGCCTCGGTCACCAATATCGGCCTCAATCCGACCTTTGACGAAACCCAGCGCTCAGTGGAAACTCACATTTTCGATTTTTCCGGCGACCTGTACGATCGGCAGGTCAAAGTGGAATTTATCGAGCGCTTGCGTGGCGAGCGCAAATTCGACAGCGGCCAAGCCTTGGCCCATCAGATCGCCAGCGACGTACAGCGCGCCCGCGCTATTCTCGATACGGTGGGTTAAGGAGCCTGCGTAATAACAGGTAAGCCATGAGTACCCAAGGCGCGGCAGGAATCGTCGAGGATCTGGCCGGCTTGCGCGTAGTCGCCTTTGAGAGCCGGATGGAACAGGAGACCGCGCGCCTGATCGGGCGCTACGGCGGCCGGCCGCTGCTGGCACCGGCGATGCGCGAGGTACCGTTGGAGGGCAATCCCGCCGCCGAGCAGTTCGCCCGCCGCCTGTTGGCCGCAGAATTGGACTTGGTGGTGTTCCTGACTGGAGTCGGCCTGGAGGCACTGTTCGCGCTGTTAGACCACACTTTCGACCGTCAGGCACTGCTCGCCGCGTTGAGCCGGGTCACCACCGTGGCACGCGGTCCCAAACCGGCCGCCGCTTTGCGCAAGCTAGGCCTGAACCCTACCATCCATATCCCCGAGCCCAACACTTGGCGCGAGGTGCTAAGCGCGATCGATCAGCGTCAGCCTGTGGCCGGCAAGCACGTCGCGGTGCAGGAGTACGGCGTCGCCAATATCGATCTAGTCGCTGGGCTGGCAGCGCGCGGCGCCCAGGTGATGCAAGTCCCGGTCTATCGCTGGGCGCTGCCCGAGGATCGAGCGCCGCTGCAAAAAGCGATCGCGGCCATGATTGGCGGACAAGCCGAAGTGGCGCTGTTCACCAGCGCCACCCAAGTCACTCACCTCATCCAGGTGGCTGAAGCGCAGGCCGACGGCAAGGCTTTGCGCCAAGCCCTGGCCCGTATGGCGATCGGGTCGATCGGTCCGGTTTGTTCGCTGGCCTTGCGCAGCAACCAGATAGCGGTTGACTTCGAACCACCCCATCCCAAGCTGGGCCACTTGGTGCGGGAAGCCGCACTGCGAGCCGCCGAGGTGTTAAGTCGCAAACAGTCCAATGCGGTGAGCGAAGTCAGCGCTGCGGCGCCGGCTGCCGTGCCGGTGGCCACCTCCGAGCCGCCGACCGATCGCCCCGCTCTGCTGGACCATACAATGATGCGCGCCTGTCGGCGCCAGCCCACGCCCTACACGCCCATCTGGCTAATGCGCCAGGCCGGGCGCTATATGCCCGAGTACCGGCAAGTGCGCGACAAACTTTCCTTTCTCGACATGTGCCGGCGACCTGAAGTCGCCTGCGAGGTGACGGTGACCGCGGTGCGCCGCCTTGGGGTGGATGCCGCCATTATCTTCGCCGACATCCTCCTACCGCTGTTGCCGCTGGGGGTGGGGCTGGGCTATGAGCAGGGCGATGGGCCGCAAATCCAGCGGCCGGTGCGCGCGGCCCAGGATTTGGCCAACTGGCAGCCTTTCGACGTCTCGGAGCTGGATTTCGTAGCCGCCGCAATCAAGTTGACCCGCCAGGAATTGGCCGGCGCCGTGCCGCTAATCGGGTTTGCAGGCGCTCCTTTTACCCTCGCCTCCTACCTGATCGAGGGCGGTGCTTCGCGCCAGTATCTTGCGACCAAGACCATGATGTACACCCAGCCCCAGTTGTGGGACGGCTTGATGAGCCGGCTGGCACAAATCACTGCCGCTTACCTCCAGATGCAGGTCGCGGCCGGCGCCGATCTGGTCCAACTCTTCGATAGTTGGGTGGGAAGCCTGGGCCCCGATGATTACCGCCGTTATGTGCTGCCTTATACCGCTGCTGCGATCGCGCCGCTGCGAGGGCGAGTCCCGGTAATTCATTTTGGTACGGTGACGGGCAATCTGCTGGAACTGATGCGCGAGGCGGGCGGCGACATCGTGGGCTTGGATTGGCGCGTCAATTTAGATGAGGCCTGGGCCAGGTTGGACTATCAGGTCGCGGTCCAGGGCAATCTGGATCCGATCTGTTTGTTCGCCGAAATTCCCGAGATCCGGGCACGCGCCGGAGCGATCCTGGCCCAAGCCGGTGGGCGACCGGGTCATATTTTCAATCTCGGCCATGGCATCCTGCCGCAAACTCCAGTGGCCCACGTCCAGGCCCTGGTCGAGATGGTGCATGAAATGAGTCAGCGATGAGCGCGGGCTGCGACGCAGTGCTGATGATCGGTTTTGGCGGCCCGACCGCTCTGGAAGAGGTACGGCCGTTTCTGGCCAATGTAGTGGGAGGGCGCTCGATCCCGACCGCGCGGCTGGAAGAAGTGGTCGGCCATTATGCTGCCATTGGGGGCGCTTCGCCCTACAATGCCCATACCCAGCAACAAGCCCAGGCGCTTAAAGCCGCACTAGGCGAAATTGGCATCGATCTGCCGGTTTACGTTGGGATGCGCAACTGGGAGCCCTATCTGCGCGAGGCCGTGGCGGCGCTGGCTGACCGCGGCGCGCGTCGAGTAGTGGGGGTGGTTCTCGCCGCCCATCGTTGCGAGGCCAGTTGGGAGCGTTACCTGCAAGCAACCGCGCAAGCCTTGAGCGAATTGGGCGGGCGGGCACCGGCGATTGAATACCTGCCGCCCTGGCATGACCATCCGTTATTCATTCAGGCGGTGGCGGGGCGCACTCGCGCCGCCTGGGAGCGCTTGGATAAAACCCGACGGCTGGAGACCGAGCTGATCTTTACCGCGCACAGCATTCCCGTCGCAATGGCGGCGCGTAGCCGCTACACCCAGGAACTGGCGCACTCAGCGCGGCTGGTCGCGCAGGAGCTGGGGATCGAGCGCTGGCGGCTGGCGTATCAGAGCCGCAGCGGCGCGGCCCACGAAGCGTGGCTGGAACCCGACTTGGAACATGTCCTGGCAGATTTGCGCGGCGCCAGCGCGGTGCTCGTCCCCATCGGCTTTCTGTGCGACCACGTCGAAGTGGTGTATGACCTCGATATCGAGGCCCAGGCGCTGGCGCGCAAACTGGACGTCCGAATGGAGCGGGCCGGCACGGTGGGCGACCATCCCCTGTTCATCAGGATGCTGGCAAGCTTGATTGCCGACCACATGATGGAGTAGCCCAGCGATGCGCCGGGTAGTAATTATCGGCGGCGGCGTAAGCGGCTTGGCGGCGGCTTGGCGATTGCGCGAATTGATGGGCGAAAGCGTCGAAGTACTTGTGCTGGAGGGCTCCCCGCGCCTTGGCGGCGTGATCCGAACTGAGCGCGAGGGCGGCTTCTTAATCGAAGCCGGAGCCGATTCCTTCGTCACCGACAAGCCCTGGGGTTTGGCGTTGACGCGCCGGCTGGGATTGGAAAACCAGTTGCTGAGCCCGGGGCCTGTGCGCCGCACCCTGATCGTCAACCGCGGCAAGTTGCGCGAGATTCCCGCCGGCTTCAATCTGCTCGCTCCCGCCCGCCTGGGGCCCTTGCTGAAGAGTCCAATTCTGTCAATGGGCGGCAAATTGCGCCTACTCATGGAACCGCTGATTCCGCGGCGGCGCGCACAGGAAGATGAAAGCCTGGCCGCTTTCGTCAAGCGCCGCCTGGGCCGCGAAGTCCTGGAGCGATTGGCACAGCCGCTGGCCGGCGGAATCTACGCCGCCGACCCCGAGGTGCTCAGCCTGCAAGCAACCCTGCCTCGCTTCCCCGAGATGGAACAGCGCTACGGCAGCGTGATCCGCGCCCTACGGGCGCGCGCCGCCGAGGCCGGCGTCGCCCAGGCCAGTGGAGCGCGCTGGAGCCTGTTCGTCAGCTTCGAGAGCGGGATGCAGACAATAATCGACGCGCTGGCGGTAGCGCTGGGCCCGCGAGTGCGGCGGGACGCGCCGGTGCGCGAGATCGTCCGCGGCGGCGACGGCCGCGGTTGGTGCGTCTTCTTGCGCGACGGCAGCCCGGTGGGCGCCGACGCCGTGATCTGCACCGCTTCCGCGCCGCAGAGCGCACGTCTGCTGGGCGGCGTCAGCCAAACCTTGGCAGCAGGGCTGGTTCAGTTACGCTACTCCTCGATCGCGGTGGTCAACTTGGCCTATCAGCTCGCCGATTTCCCGGTCGCGCCCAACGCCACCGGCTTTGTCGTGCCGCGTGTGGAAGGCCGCCATGCGATTGCAGGCTCCTTCTCCAGCATCAAGTTTTCCGGCCGCGCCCCGACCGGCCAAGTCTTGCTGCGCCTGTTTGTGGGCGGCAGCCTGCAGCCCGAACTGCTACACCAAAGCGATGAGGAGCTCAGCGCGCTGGCCCGCCGCGAACTGCGCGAGCTGATCGGTGTTACGGCGCAGCCGCTGTTAACGATGGTCACGCGTTGGAATGACTCGATGCCGCAATACGGGTTGGGCCACCAACGCTGGGCGGCCGACATCCAGGCACAGGCCCAGCGGCTGCCCGGCTTGGCGCTGGCAGGCGCAGCTTATGGCGGGGTCGGAATTTCCGATTGTATCCACGGGGGCGAGCTGGCGGCCGAAGCGACGGTGGGTTATTTGCAAACGGCGAGAAGCGCCGCATGACCCTGCGCTTACTAACACGAACTAGGTGGGCGCAGCTCCGTACCCGCACAAGTCCGGAATCCAATCATGGATCAACCTGAGTTTCACGGCGTCTTTCCCTACCTGGTCTCGCCCGTCGATAGTGCCGGCGAGATCAAGCGCGAGGTCCTCAGCCGCCTGTGCGACGATTTAATCGCCGCCGGCGTGCACGGCCTGACCCCGCTGGGCTCGACCGGCGAGTTCGCCTATCTCACTTGGCCGCAACGACGACGAGTGGTCGAGGCGGTGGTCGAGGCCGCCCGCGGGCGGGTGCCGGTAGTAGCCGGGGTAGCCGCAACCACGATCGCCGACGGCGTCTTTCAGGCGCGCGAAATGGAGCGGCTGGGTTGCGCCGGAATTCTGGCCATTATCGAAGCCTACTTCCCGGTCCCGGACGAGGGCGTAATCGACTATTTCAGGGCGATTGCCGGCGCGGTCAAACTTCCGCTGGTGCTCTATACCAACCCGACCTTTCAGCGCTCCGACCTCAGCCTGGGCGCGATCGAGCGTCTGAGCCGGGTGGACAACATCAAGTACATAAAGGACGCTTCTGCCAACACCGGGCGGCTGCTTTCAATCATCAACCGGGTCGAGGGGCGAATGGGGGTATTTTCCGCCTCGGCTCATATTCCAGCCTGCGTGATGCTGATCGGTGGGGTCGGCTGGATGGCGGGCCCAGCCTGTCTGATCCCGCGTCAAAGCGTGGAGCTGTACGAGCTGTGCCGGCAGAGAGATTGGAGCGGCGCGATGGCCGTGCAGCGCAAGCTTTGGAGTCTCAACCAGCTTTTCGCCAAGTACAATCTAGCGGCCTGCGTCAAGGGCGGCCTGGAATTGCTGGGATATCCGGTGGGCGCGCCGCTCGCCCCACAGGCGCCGCTGCCGCCCGAAGGCGTGGAGGAGATCCGCCGCTGCCTGAGCGCGCTTGGCCTGTCGCCGCGCAATTAGGGCAATAAAGCTCCGCGCTAGCGCGCCATCACGGGTTGCACCGGCTCGCCGTCGCGCGCCGACTGACCCACGGTCAGCGCGACTAGGTCGCCTGGCTTGACACCCTGGGCGACTTCGACGTCGTAGCCGTTATCCCAGCCCAGGATCACCGGGGCCAGATGTAGGCGGGTATCACGCACCAGCGGCACAAAGATCTTATTGTCGCGGAAGATCAGCGAATCGTCGGGTACCAACGCGGTAGCGCGCCCCAACGGCACGTTGAGGCTGATGCGAGCATACATCCCGGGAAAAAGCGCGCGATCCTGGTTCGGCAGATCCACTTCCACCAACATCGTAAGGCTAGCTGGATCCAATGCCTGCGGATGACGTGTGACTTGGCCGCGGAAGATGCGCTTGGGATATTCGGGGACGCTCAGCGTCGCTTCCATTCCGTTATGAATGAAGGGCGCGACGGTTTGCGGCACGTTGGCATAGGCGCGCAGTGGGCTGAGTGTGGCTAGAGTCAGGATCGGGGTGGCAGCGGAGGGCGCGGTGGCCTGCGGGATGAGCGCACCCGGATCGAAGTAGCGCGCGGTGACGATGCCGCTGAAGGGGGCGCGAATAATTTCATAGGCCTGCTCGGCGAGCAACTGCTGATAAGCCGCCTGCGCCTGCATCATCGCCGCGTGCGCGTCGTCGGCCTGCTGCTGCGGCATCACGCCGAGTTGAGCCAGCTTCGCGGCACGATCGTCAGTGGTTTTCTGCAGCCAGTAATTGGCCTTGGCATCGGCCACTTGCTTGTCCAACTCGGGCGAGTCGAGGATCGCCAGCACCTCGCCTTGGGTCACCCGGTCGCCTTTATCAACCTTGATGATCTTCAAATAGCCGGCGGTCTTCGCATACAAGGCAGTTTCGATGAAGCCATGCAGCTTGCCTGGCACCTCGATTGTCCGATGGGCTGGCGCGGGCAGGGCGCGTTTAACCAGAACGTGCGGCCCGCTCTTTTGCGCCAAACGCAGTTGCACGGCTTGCAATTGCACCGTGTGCTGGCGAGCGAAGACCAAGCCTCCGACCGCGCCGAACACCACTATTAGCGCCACCAACCAGCCCAATATGTAGCCCAGGCCGGGCTTTCTATCCAATTTCTTGCGCTCGTCGATCATCTGGTTTTGCTACCTGGAGCCGGTTGCGATGCAATGTTTCTAAAACGGGGCCACGCCCGGAAAGAGCCCGGCATGGGGGTCGCGAGTCCTTCATATCTGTTGCCGCTCTGCCACGATCACGGCGTCGGCCTGCGCAATCTCCAGATCGCGCTCGTGGGTGCTCTTACGATGGCCGCTGATGCTGGCGTACACCGCCGGTACCACGAACAAGGTCATCGCGGTAGCGGCCAGCAGGCCACCGATCACCGCGCGCCCCAGCGGGGCATTGAGTTCCGAGCCTTTGCCCAACCCCAAGGCCATCGGCAGCATTCCCAGAACCATCGCCAGCGCAGTCATCAGAATAGGCCGCAAGCGCGTACGTGCGGCGACCAGCGCGGCTTGCAGGGGTGCTTGCCCCTGCTCGCGCAACTCGTTGGCAAAGCTGATGAGCAAATTGCCGTTGGCCACCGCCACGCCGACCGCCATGATCGCACCCATGAGCGACTCCACGTTAATCGTGGTGTGGGTCAGGACCAAGGCCCACAGCGCTCCCGCCAATGCTCCCGGCACCGCCGTCATGATAATGAGCGGTTCCATCCAGGACTGGAAATTGGCCGCCATCAGCAGGTAGACCAGAATTGCGGCCAGCGCGATCCCCTGCTCCAGGGTGCTGAACGCGTCGCGCATCGCCTTGCTCTGGCCCAGGACGTTGATGCGCACGCCTTTGGGGAGTTTGCCCAGGCGCGCGATCGCCCGATCGACTTCATCGGCGACACTGCCCAAGTCCCGTCCGGCCACCCCCAGATCGACATCCATCACCCGCTCGGCGGCGGAATGATCAACCACCGCCGGATCCACGCCGTGGCGGATGGTCGCGATATTGGCCAGCACCTGGCTGGGCGGCGGGTCGGCACTGGGAGCATAAGCCGCCGCGATCATCCCGCCGGAGTTCTGCGCGGTGCTACCCATTACAGGCAAGTTGGCAAGCTGCTGAATCGAAGTGAGATAGGCCTTGGGCATCTCGGCGACGATTTCGTAATTAACGCCACTTCTATCATCCAGCCACCAGGCGGGCTGAATGAGGGAGTCGCCACTGAGCGCGGTGAGCAGGGCCGAGGCCACCTGCTTCTCGGTGGCGCCCAATTCCAGCGCTCGATCGCGATCCACATCCACGTCCAGGGCTGGGTAATCTAAGGGCTCGGGAATGCGCAGGTCGGCCACACCCGGGACTTGCTGCAAGTGGTCGCGCAGACGCGATGCGAGCGCGTAGAGCGCCTGCAAGTTGCGCCCCCCGATTTGAATGTCGATCGGCGCCGACAGGCCAAAGTTAAGCACCTGACCGATGATGTCGGCATCCTGGAAGTAGGACAGTGCATTGGGAAAGTGGGTCGCCATCATCGTCCGGATGAGCTGCTGATAGCGCGCGGTGGGCCCGTGCTTGGGCTGGAGCTGAATGAGAATGTCGGCATCCTGCTCGCCCGTGTTGTCGCTCTGGTAGAAGGCCAGGGTAAAAGCCAGCGGCGTGCCAATACTGACCGAGATCGAGTCCAGCTCGGCTTTGGGAATAATCCGCCGGATTTGCTCTTGGATCTGGTCGGTGACCAGTTCAGTACGCTCGATCCTGGTACCGCTGGGCAGGCGCACATGCAGTTTCATCATGCCGGTATCCACCGGCGGAAAGAAATCCTCGCCCGTGATCGTCACCAGCACCAGCGAGGCCGCGATCATCAGGGCCACGCAGGACAGGGTCAGCCGGCGGCAAGCCACGAAGCGCTCCAGCGCCCGCCGATAGACCTGCCCGAAGCGCTCGAATCCGGCGTTGAAGCCGTGAACGAAGCGGTTCCATAGGCCGCCTGCGGCGTGTTCGTCGTGGTGCTGGGGCAGGAGCCGATGAGCCATGCTGGTGACCAGGGTGCGCGAGAGCAGGTAAGAGGTCAGCATCGCCAGCACCACCGCCAGCGCTAGCGGCGTAAACAGGTAGCGGGCCACCCCGCTGAGCATAACCACGGGAAAAAACACGATACAGACTGCCAAGGTGCCGACCAGGGTGGGCGTGGCGATCTGAGCCGCACCCTCCAAAATTGCCACCAGCAGCGGCTTGCCCATGGCGTGGTTGCGATGGATGTTCTCGATTTCCACGGTGGCGTCGTCCACCAGCATCCCCACCGCCAACGCCAAGCCACCCAAGCTCATGATGTTGAGGGTCTGGCCGGCCAGTTGCAGCCCCACCATCGCGGTCAAGATCGACAGCGGGATGGAAATGATCACGATCAGCATGCTGCGGGGCGAGCCCAGGAAGACTAGCGCCATCAGCGCGACCAGGGCAGCGGCGATGAGTGACTCACTGACCACTTCGCGCAAGGCCGAACGCACGAAGATGGACTGATCGAAGGCTAGCGACAACTTGATACCCGGCGGCGCGCTTTGCTGGATGAGCGGGATGCGCCGACGCACCTCGTCGACCACTTTGAGTGTGGAGGCGCCGGCATGCTTGATCACCAGCAGTGAACTACCGCTCTGACCGTTGATCTTGACTACATTGGTGATCGGCTGATGGCTGTCGGAGACCGGCGCCACGTCGCCCAGATGAATCGGAATGCCGTGACTGACGGCGATGGGCAGGCGATCGAAGCCGCTGACCACCTTGGGGCTCATGTTCAAGTCCACGTTGTAGGTATAATTGCCGATCCGGGCCTGCCCGGAGGGGATAACAATGCTGGTGTCAGCCAGCGCACTGCCCACGTCCGCCGGGCTCAGGCCGTAGGCGTAGAGCGCGTCAGGATTGAGGTTGACCATCACGTCGCGTATCGCGCCGCCCACCGGCGGCGGACTAGAGAAGCCTGGAATGGTCAGAAATTGAAAGCGCAGAAAATTCAGCCCGTAATCATAGAGCCCCGCCGCCGAGACCGTATCGCTGGAAATGTTGACCTGGGCCACCGGTACATTGGCCGCGTCATAGCTGAAGATGTAGGGAAGTTGGGTGCCGTCGGGCATGTTGCGGTAAGAGGAAGCCGCCGCCGACGTGATCTCGCCCATCGAGATCCCCAAATCGGCATCGGAGTTGAAGTAGGCTTTGATGATTGAAAGGCCCGGTATCGATTGCGACTCGATGCGCGAGACCTCGCTTATCATGCTGGTCATGGAGCGCTCGGTGATCCAAACGATGCGCCGCTCCATGTCCTCGGCCGACAGCCCCGGGTAGGTCCACACCACCAGCACCACCGGCAGCTTGATGGCGGGAAAAATATCGACGTCCATCCGCGTAAATGCCAGCAGCCCCAACACCGTCATCAGCAGCGACATCACGGCTACCGAGATCGGGCGGCGCAGGGCCAGCCGTACCAGCCACATCATAGGCGGTTCCCTCCGCGGGTGGTTCGCTTCGCGCGTTCGGACTTAAGATGGCGATACAGTGCGCGCGCTTGTCAGGCAAGCCCCGTGTCTTCGCACAGCTACCAGGCGCAATCGGCTTAGCGAGTTACGCGGCCCGACAATTGAGAAGGCCAGTTTGTCTCAAGCGAGTCGAAGCGTGGGACAAGAAAACACAGTCCTTAGCTAGGTGAAATCCAAACCGGCAGCGCTCAGATCGCGAAATCGCCGGTGTCGGCCAGCCACTGGGCGTCCTGTGGCGAACTGCCCAACCAGAGCCGAAGCTTGTGAGTGCGCCCGTGGCGATTGATGGTGAGCACCAGCTTCGAGCCGCTGGGCAAATCGTGGATTCGCAGGACAAAACTCTGCGCGGCCCGGATCCGACGACCATTGACGTGGGTCAGGACGTCTCCTGGGCGCAAGCCCGCGGCCTCAGCCGGACTGTCCTCGCTGACCGCAGTGACCAATGCCCCCGCCGCTATAGGCAAGCCCATCGCATAGGCCAAATCGGCGGCGATGGGATGAAGCTGCGCGCCGATCCAGGCGTGAGTCTTGGGGCCGTGCCCTTGTAATCGCGCCAAATCGGCACGGACTAGCCGGATCGGCAAGGCGAAACCGATGCCGGTAGTGGAGCCTTCCGCGCGGTACACGGCAGTGGTGATCCCGATCACGCGCCCGCTGGCATCGATCAGTGGGCCGCCGGAATTGCCCGGATTGATTACCCCTTCGGTCTGGATAAAGTTGGCCAGCTTACCCGGCAAGTAGCGCTGCTGAGCGCCTACCGTTAGCAGACTGACACTGCCCTCCAAGCCGAAGGGATTGCCAATCGTCATCACCTCGTCGCCGGTCCGAACCCTATCGGAATCACCCATCGCCAGGGGATGCAGGTGGTTCATGCAGTCGAGCTGCAACAGCGCGAGGTCCAGCACTCGATCCACGCCTAGCACGTAAGCCCGGCACAAGCGCCCGTCGGCCATCGTCGCCAGCACTTCGCGCGCAAAGCTGACCACGTGGGCGTTGGTCAACACCCGTCCGCCGCGATCGATGACAAAGCCGCTGCCGAGCAGCGTCCGATCGCTATCGCGATAATCGCTACCCTCGGCGCCGCCGGTGCCGCTCGCGCGCCCGACCTCAAGCGGAACTTCCTCGGTGCGAATACTCACAACCCCCGGCAGCATCGCTTCCGCCAAGCGGCCAAGGCTGGAGGGACGGCTGCGGGGATAGACTGCCGGGGTCGCCAGCGCCGCGCCGTAGCTGAGGCTCAGCACTCCCAACACAACTATCGCTGTAGCAACTATGCTTTGTGCGGTTCGATGCATGAACACCAGATCACAAACGAAAAATGCGAGCGCTTGTTACACTAGCAAAGTGCGCACCGGTCTGTATAGAGAAACGCGCTTTAAGCTAGAAAAGAACTCCGTGGCGCAAAAGCAACCACTGTTGCATAAACGCCACGAATAATTATCGCATATTGCGAAAGAACTTCGGCGCGCCGCGTTCAGCCTGCGAGCAGCCGATCCAGCGACAGCGCTCCCGCGCCGCCGATTATCAACGAAACCGCCATCGCAATCACCAGCAGTGAGTACTCGATCCCCTCGCCCTGCTTCTTGCCGAACCAGTTCATGAAGAAGCCGAAGCGCACTTGCGCTTTGAACATGGCCACGGCCATTGTGATGGCAATTCC
>DATGLK010000030.1 GCA_035294265.1 Candidatus Binataceae bacterium | reverse complement strand
CCCGCGCGCGCGGCAACTTGAGCTTCCGCGGGTCGCCGCGCGCGCTCATCTCGTCGATAATCTTGCCGCCCGGATAGCCTAGCGCCATCAGTTTGGCGACCTTGTCGAAGGCCTCTCCGGCCGCGTCATCGCGGGTGCGCCCCAGCGTGCGGTAGCGGCCGAAGTCCTCCACCGCGAACAACGCGGTATGTCCACCCGAGACGACCAGGGCCAGAAACGGCATCGCAACTTCGTGCTCAAGCAGCGGTGCTAGCAAGTGACCTTCCAGATGATTGACCCCCACCAGCGGCCGCCGCAAGCGTTGCGCCAAGCCTTTGGCACACATCAAGCCCACCAGCAACGAGCCGACTAGGCCCGGACCGCGAGTCACCGCGATCGCGTCGATCTCATCCAAGCCTACTTCGGCCTGCCGCACGGCACGCTCGATCACCGGCGCAATCACCATGACATGATTGCGCGAGGCCAACTCCGGCACCACTCCGCCATAGGCGGCATGCACGTCGTCCTGGTTGGCGACCACGCTGGAGCGGATGCGGGCGTGGCCGGGACGGTTGGTTTCCAACACCGCCGCGGCGGCGTCATCACAGGAGCTTTCGATTCCTAAGATCAGCATTGCAACCTCTCACGGTGCTGGGGCCGGCGGCGGTTCGACTGGCGGCGGTTGTGGGGTAGCTTCGACCGGCGGCGCCAAGACATCCATCGCGCTGCTGGATGGGCTGGGCTCGGGCGGCGGTCCCAGGCGAGCCAATCCCAATTGCGCCATCTGGTTGTCGGGCGCCACCGCCAGCGCGCGCTGATAGTCGTGGCGGGCCTGATCCAGATTGCCCAGCCCCTCGCTGGCAGCGCCTTCGAAGCTGTAAGTTTCGCCCAGCCATTGCGGGTTATTGGCGATAAATCCGATCGCCGCTCGCTGCCAGAAGGTCAAAGCCTCGGGGTAATCGCGCTTGGCCAGGTAGGCGCGCCCTAAATAGAAATAGATATAAGGGTCCCCTGGGTCGATGGACAACCCTCGCCCAAGCAAGCGGATCGCCCCATCAGGATCGTGGCTGAGAATCGCTCCGCGTGCCTGCTCCACGATTCCCAACCCAATGCGCTGGGTCGGATTGGCGCTTTGCAGCAGCGCCGGCGGTAACGCCTGGTCGCTAATCAATCCCGAGGGTATCACCGCGCCGGCCACGATAGCGGGGCTGGGAGTCGGGCTGGGCGTGGGCACCAAGCCGGGTGAAGGCGAGACCCCAGGGCTCGGGCTAACAGTCACGCCCGCCGGGGTAGCGCTGGGCGCGGGAGGTGTGAGGTTTTCCTCGCTGAAAGCGATCGGGCCGCCGCCCTGACCGGTGTCTGCCGCAGTCTCCTGGCCGGCCTGCTCCAGTGAGCCACTGCTGTTGCCGCCGGAATCTGGGGACTCTTGCGAGGGAGCTGGTGCGGGTCCTTCCAGTTGCTGGTTGGGGTTGGGTGGTTCAACCGAGCAGGCATTGAAGCTTACCCCAGCCACTGCGACCAATCCCAACAGCCCACCCACGGCGCCGCTCCACGCTCTCATCAGTCGTTGGGGTCGCTTTCCGGCACGGCTGGAGACAGAGCCTGACCGACGGCGGCGGCGCCGGTGCCTGGCGGCGGGCAGGGCTGGGTGGGCTGCATTCCGATCGGGAAAATTCCCTCGATCAATGGCCCGCAATAGGGACTGGGTATATCGCCACTGGCGCGATCGACTTTTTCCACCACCAAGCCCGGCGGCACGGGGAAATCGCTGACCGGATGGCCGGCCGTGGCGGCACTCATGAAGCTGGTCCAGATGGGCAGCGCGGCCTGGGCTCCGGTCAAATTCAAATCTTCCTTCTTATCGAAGCCGGTCCACACCACTGCCAGCAGATCGGGGGTGAAACCGGCGAACCAGGCATCGTAGGAATCGTTGGTGGTGCCGGTCTTGCCCGCGGCGGGACGAGTAAAACCTGCCACCCGCGCGCCATGTCCGGTACCGTGCTCGATTACCTGCTGCAGCATGAAGTCGATGGCGTAGGCCAACTCGGGTGAGAGCACTTGCTCGGCCTTGATCTCGTGCCCCTCGATGACCTTGCCGTTTTCATCCACCACCGCGGTCACTGCATAGGGCGGTACCAGCAGCCCCTCGTTCGCCATGATCGCGTAGGCGTGGGCGACCTGCATCGGGGAGACCTCAACCCCGCCCAGCACGATTGAGGGATAGGGCGGTAGCTCGCCGAAGCCCAGGGCCTGTGCCATCGCGCGAATATGGTCCAATCCCACCGAATATGCCAGGCGTGCGGTGGCGCAGTTGAGTGACTCGGAGAGGGCGAATTCTAGGGGGACTACGCCGAAGTAGCGGTCTTTGTAATTTTTCGGCGACCAGCTCATGTTGCCGTACTGCCAGGTGAAAGGTGCGTCAAGGATCAAGGTCGTGGGCAGGAAATGGGCCGAGCCCTCCAAAGTTTCCTTCAGGGCCGCCAGATAAGTGACGGGTTTGAATAGAGAGCCGGGCTGACGCTTGGACTGGATAACTCGATTGAACTGGCTGTCGCGGTAATTGCGTCCACCCACCATCGCGCGAATCTTGCCGCTTTGCGGCTCCAACGCAATTAATGCGCCCTGCAGCCGATCGGTGGCGCTTTCCCGTCGCCGCAGTCGCGGGTAACGGGCCTCCAGAATTTCCAGATTGTTCTCCACCGCGCGCTCGGCCACCTTCTGGGTATGTACATCCAGGGTGGTGAAGATCCGCAGACCCTCACCGGTCAGAACCTCAGGCGGATAGCGTTCGGCCAACTCGTGTTTGACATAATCGACGAAGTAGGGCGCGTCATTGTTTTCGACAAAGACCTCGCGGGCGCGCATCGGTTCGGCCAAAGCCTGATCGCGGGCCGCGGCGCTGATGTAACCATCGCGGTACATTAGTTGCAACACTTCGTCGCGCCGCTGGCGGGCCGCACGGGGATGATGCAAGGGGTTGTAATGGTTAGGCGAGCGAATCATCCCCGCGATGGTTGCCATCTCGCCCAGGGTCAGGTCGCGGGGTTCGCTGGAAAAATAGTACTCCGAGGCTTCCCACACTCCGTAAATCCCTTCCTGTCCGCGCTGCCCCAGGTAGATATCGTTGATATAGTTCTCCAGGATCTCGTCCTTGCTGTAGAGCCGCTCGGCGATATAGGCCATTACCGCCTCTTTGATTTTGCGATGCCAGTCGCGGCGTTGGGTTAGAAAAAAATTCTTCATCAATTGCTGAGTCAGGGTGGAACCGCCTTGCACGATCCGATGGGAGACCAGATCGACCCAGGCGGCCTTGGCGATTCGTACCAGGTCCAGTCCGTGATGCTCATAGAAGCGATGGTCCTCGGCGGCCATGATGGCATCGCTGAGGGCGGGCGGGATCTGTGACAGTCGCACCAGCCGGCGCTGTTCCCACGAGCCCTGGTAGATGCCGCTAATCAACTCGGGTTCCAGTTCGAAGGAATCCAGCGCCTTCCCGGTCAGCGGATCCAGGATCGCCACAATCGTGCCCTTGGAGTCCAATACCATTTGCACCGGCTCGCCGCCGAAGCGCTGATAGGGGTAGGAGAAGGCATGCAGAAATACGGTTAGCCTCCGCTGCGCGGGTTGGTAGCCATATTCGCCGCGCGCCACGACGGTTTCATTGGGGCCCACGCGATGATAATTAAGACGCGCCAAGCGCTGGAAAAATCCCAAATCGCCGAGGTTCTCACCGGGATAAACCAGCAGCGAGTCTGAATAGATGCGCGAGGGGATATTCCAGCGTTTGCCTGAAAAGCGGGTGACGACTTCCTGTTCCAGAGCGTGGTAGTAGCGGGTAGCGAAGAAAAACACTGGCGGAATTACGAACAAGACAACCGCTGCCAGGCAAAATAGCACAATTTTGACAAATTTCCGCATGCTAAAGCAGTGGTCGGTGGGCGCGACTCGACTATTCCTGACGTACCAGAGGCACGAACAGCGTGCTATCGGCTCGCTGGATTAGCAACAGTAGGGAGCCGGAATGTGCCGCTGCCAGTGCTTGTTGGTAGCTGCTCAGGCTGTTCACCGGACGGCGGTTTATCTCCAAAATCAGGTCCCGCCGCTGCAGCCCGGCATCCTCCGCCGCGCTGCCGGCCCGTACCCCGGTCACGACCACGCCCTGGGGGGCCGACAAACCCAACTCATGCTCTAGCTTGGGTGTTAGTTCCTCCACCTTTAGCCCCAGGCCGACCGCTTGATGGGGCGCCGCAGGCATTTGATCGGTGGTGCGAGACTTGATTAGGGCGTCCTCGCGCGAGGCCGTAATGGTTACCGTGATACGGCGGTCGCGGCCGTCGCGCAGCACTTCCAAAACCACCGAACGGGCAAGCGGAGTGCGTGCCACCAGCAACGGCAGTTCCTGAGAATCCTGCACCGGCTGATGATCGTAGGCGGTAATCACGTCGCCCCGCCGGATCCCGGCTATCTGCGCTGGTGAATCGGGCAGCACCTGAGAGACCAGCGCCCCTTGGGGTACTGCCAGCCCCAGAGCCTGCGCCAGTGGTGGCGTTACCTGTTGGATATACACCCCGAGCCAGCCACGTGTGACTTTGCCGCGGGTGCGTAGTTGTCCCAGTTCCGGTTTGACCAGGTTGACCGGAATGGCGAACCCAATTCCCATGCTAGCGCCGGTGCGGGTGTAGATCGCGGAGTTGATCCCGACCACCTCGCCGCGCAGATCGATCAGGGGACCACCGGAGTTGCCTGGATTGATTGAAGCGTCGGTCTGGATGAAATCGTCATAATTGCCGGGAATGAATCGCCCCTTGGCGCTGACGATGCCGACGGTCACCGAATGGTCGAAGCCAAAGGGATTCCCGATGGCCATTACCCATTGCCCCACTCGCAAGTCGTCGGAATTGCCCAAGGGAGCTACCGGCAGAGGCGTGCCTGCGTCAATCTTGAGCAGAGCGATGTCGGTCTTCGGATCGCGGCCCACCACCCGGGCGGCGAAGCTGCGTCGGTTGCTGAGGGTGACCGTAATCTCGCGGGCACCGGCAATTACGTGCTCGTTGGTCAGAATGTAACCGTCAGTGGTCAGGATGAAACCGGACCCCACGCTCTCGGTGCGATGGGGAGCGAACTGGTCGAATGGCGATAAATCCTGCGGCAGATCGAGAGTTGGGCTGGAGCGAGTCTCGGCCGAAACATTGACCACGGTGGGGCTGAGGCGATTGGCCAATGTAATGAAATCGGGCAAGGTCTGCACGCTGGGTTGTGGACCTGTCCCCATCTCGCTCCACCACCGCTGCGCCCAGCTCGGGGTGCAGCTCATCAGCAACAACCCGATCACCAGGGCCGTGGCCCACGCTGATGGCCTGCCTCGGTGCATAATCTGATCCTTAACGCGCCGGGTGGCGAGTCGCCTCGACGTATTTCATACGTAAATCAAACAAAATCGAACGCAACAGGGCATCCTCTTCGCCGTCGAGGTTGCCGCGGGTCTTTTCCGCCAGCATTCCCAAGATGTCGATCAGATGGCGTGCCGCTGGTAAATCGCGCGCCCCGCGGTTGGTTAACGGATCTTCCATCTCGCCCAGATGGACCAGAACCTGAGTGGAAAGGCTGACCACAAAGGCGGTGAAATTGATCTCTTCTCCCGGCTGGTCGCCGCGCGCGGGCTTGGCCTCCCCCGCCGCTGGGGTAACCGGCGCCGCAGCCGGTTTGCGCGGAGCCTCGGCTTCGACCTCGGGTCGAGCCTCGCCCTCGGCCGAGAAGCGACGCCGGTCCTGGACCTTGAAGCCGCGGCTTTTTTCTTCTTCGCGCTCGTTCATCGCCCTGCTCCCTGGCCTTATGCCCTGACACTGCCCCCGCGCGCCATCTCTTCCAGGCGGCGAATGCGTTCTTCGAGCGGTGGATGGGTGGAAAACAGACGGGTCAAACCCTGTGCGCTCAGCGGATTGACAATAAACAGATGGGCAGTGTTAGGGCTAGCCGCAAGCGGCATGCGCTCGTTGGCGACTTCCAGCTTACGCAGGGCGTTGGCCAGCAGCAGCGGATTGTGGGTTAGCTTAGCGCCGCTGCGATCGGCTTGATACTCGCGCGTGCGCGAGATCGCCAACTGGATCAGGGTGGCCGCCAGCGGTGCGATGATTGCCATGATCAACAATCCCACCATTCCGCCTTCGCCCTCTTCGCGATCGCCGCCAAAACCACCCAGCAGCGCGCCCCAACGCACCCACGTGGCGATCATCATGATCGCGCCGGCCAGGGTGGCCGCGATCGAGCTGGTCAAGATATCGCGGTTGTTGACATGGGACAGCTCGTGCGCCAGCACCCCCTTGAGCTCGTCCCACGTGCAGATGCGCAGAATTCCGCTGGTGACCGCTACTGCCGCGTGGTGAGGATTACGTCCGGTGGCGAAGGCGTTGGGCGTGTCGCTTTCTACCAGATACAGGCGCGGCATCGGGGTTCCTGAGGCCGCAGCCAACTCGCGCACGATATTGTACAGCTCGGGAGCTTCGTCCTGACTCAATTGCTTGGCCTGATAGGCTCGCAAGACGATTTTGTCAGAGAACCAGTAACTGAAGAAATTCATCGCGATGGCGACCAGGAAGGCTAACTCCACCCCGCGGCTACCGCCCATGAAGTCGCCGATGAGTAGAATTATGCCGGTCAACAGTCCCAGTAACAGGGTTGTCTTTATGGTATTGCTCACCTCGATGCCTCGCTTAACTCCGAACCCGCCTTCTCAAATGTTGGCGGGCTCAAGTCTATCAAAGTCGCGGACCGCTTTCCGCAACCATTCAAATGGCGATGCAAAGCTCGCGCCACTTCCTCCCAGGATACGTCCAGCCTCTTTGTACGCACTATGCCAACCTCGCCTAATGGGCGCCAACGTGCCGGTGACGTTGGTCCAAATATAACCACCCCGGGCGCACCTGCCGCCGCTGCCAGGTGGGAAACCCCTGAATCGTTACCCACAAAACCCAGCGCCTGTTGGGCCAAGCCGGCCAGGCATCCCAGGGTCGGTTCGATCAGGCAGGGAAAATCGGCCAGTGCCGCGCGAAAATGGCATTCGGCCGGTCCCAACACCATCAGCACAGGACTGGGAGCGAGGCTTCGTGCCAGGGCAATAAAGCGTTCCAGCGGCCAATTTTTCTTTGGGCTGCCGCTGCCCGGAAAGAGCAAAACCGGTCTTTTGATTCCTAACCGTTCCAACTCGGCGCGCCCATCGGCGACATCCTCCGGGCGCAGCCTCAAGCGATATCCAAAAGGCGAGCCTTTAAACCCCAGCTCCCGTAGATAAGCCGCGGCCACATGCCCGCGCCGGTGTGGACGAAACCGATGAAAATGGACCGGGCCGGAACAGGCGCGGCTCAAGGCAGCGCGGAAATCGGCGTGATCCGCGCCGAAAAAACTATGGATTTGTTGAAAAGCGCCAAAAAATTCGACCGCTTCTGGGGCCGGTGCCGAGCCAGTAAAGAGTTGGGCGTTCTCGCGGCGATCAATTGAATGAGCGCGCCGTGGCCCCATCCGGCCGCAGGCGAACTGGGCCAACTCGCCGCGCGCCATCAGCTCCAGGTCGCGATGGCGGCGGGCCAACTCGACCAACCCCGGTCCCAGGCAAATCAAGTCGCCCAGGGCGCCGGGGAAAATCACCAATACTCGTGATGCGGTTGCGGTCATTTCGCCGTTGGATCGGGGTTGGGGGCCACCAATAGTCAAGATAACTCACTTGCCGGCGACGGAAAACCAAGCTCAGCGTTTCTCAGGGAGGGCCGAGCTGTCGCAAAATGGGGAGCGCTGCGGCTAGAATGGCCCCATGCCACTTAGCGTAGCGCGCTCGCCCTTGGATCTGATTGGGCACACCCCGGTGGTGCGGCTCAATCGTTTGCCCGGAGCCGAAGATGCCGAGGTTTGGGCCAAATTGGAAAATTACAATCCCGGCGGCAGCCTCAAGGACCGGATATGTTTGGCCATGATCGAGCGGGCCGAGCGCGAGGGGCGGCTCAAACCGGGTGATACCATCGTCGAGCCGACCTCGGGCAACACCGGCATCGGTTTGGCTTTGGTGGCCGCGGTCAAGGGTTACAAACTGATCCTGACCATGCCGGATACAATGAGCGAGGAACGCCGTTCCTTGCTGGCGGCCTATGGGGCCCAGTTGGTGCTAACCCCCGATACCCGGGGCATGCATGGCGCCATCGCCAAGGCCGAAGAATTGATCGCGCGCCATCCCGACTATTACATGCCCCAGCAATTTTCCAATCCGGCCAATCCCCAGATGCATCATGATTGCACGGGGCCCGAGCTGATCGAGCAGTTGGAGCAAATCGACGCTTTGGTCGCGGGAGTGGGGACCGGGGGGACCATCACCGGGGTGGGAGGATACCTACGAGAGAAGCTGGGCGCCAGGGTCCGAATCGTCGCGGTCGAACCCAAAAGTTCGCCGGTGCTCTCGGGTGGCGAGCCTGGATTTCATAAAATCCAGGGCATCGGCGCCGGGTTTGTTCCCGACAACCTCGATACCGCCATCTACGATGAAATATTTACGGTCAGCGACGAAGAAGCGACTCACTACACCCGCCGCCTAGCGCGTGACGAAGGGCTGCTGGTGGGGATTTCCTCAGGGGCGGCCTGCTGCGCCGCGCTTAGCCTGGCGCGCCGGATGGGCAAGGGTAAACGGGTGGCGGTAATTTTTGCCGACACCGGCGAGCGCTATCTGACCACCGATTTGTTTCAAGCCGAAGGGATCTGAGCGAGGAAACCAAGTGCTATGGATTTGTCCCAAAAGTTGGCCCGGCTAAAAGAGATCCTGCGCCCGATGCCCTCCGTGATGGTGGCCTTTTCGGGCGGGGTGGATTCCAGTTTTTTGCTCCAGGTGGCCTGCGAGGTCGCCGGCGCGCGGGTGCTGGCCCTGACTACCACCTCGCCCACCATGCCCGAGGAGGACTTCAAATCGGCCACCACGATTGCCCAGCGCATCGGCGCCCGCCATCTGGTGATCCATTCCAACGAACTGGAAATTCCCGGCTATGCCCAAAATCCGATCAACCGGTGCTACCTGTGCAAGAGCAATTTATTCGAGATCTGCGAGGCTAAAGCCGCCGAGTTGGGAATTACCCAAATCGTCGACGGGCTCAACCTCGATGACCTGCACGATTACCGCCCCGGAATGAAGGCCGCTGCCGAGCGCCGAGTGCGCCACCCGCTGGTCGAGGCGGAAATGACCAAGGACGATATTCGCCAGCTGTCGCGCGCGATGGGGCTGCCGACCTGGGATCGGCCGGCCTCGCCATGCCTCTCCTCGCGCTTTCCTTACGGCACTCGTATCACTCCCGAAGGGCTGCGCCAGGTCGAGCGCGGGGAGCAATTGCTGCGTGAACTGGGCTTCCCGGTGGTGCGCGTGCGCCATCATGGCGAGATTGCCCGCTTGGAAGTGGCGCGCGATCAGATGGCGCGGTTGCTGGAGCCGGAACTAAACCAGCAGATCACGCACGAATTTCGCCAACTGGGTTTTCGCTTCGTGACCCTCGACCTCAATGGCTTCCGCTCGGGTTCGCTCAACGAAGGGCTAGCCTTGATGAGAAATTAAGTGGTATAGCCGCTGTTCTCGTTTTTTCGCGGTTGAGAGTAATTGCGTCGAGCCTTTGTATTTCGCGCGCGATTCGTGGTGAAAAAGGGCAAGCGGCGCAACACGCGTTACCTTTGCTTCCGGGCTAGGTTTGGAAGTCGGCGCCTGAGAAGCGGGCGGCCAATTCCGGATCTCCCGCGAGCAAAGCCTGCGCCAGGCGCAGGTCTTCGGCGGTAGTTATCTTGAAGTTGAGCGGTGAGCCCATGACGATTTCCACCCGCTGTCCGATCTGCTCGGCCAAAAGCGCGTCGTCGGTGGCGCTGTCGCCGCCGGCGCGGGCGTGCGCGGCCAGCAGTACCGAGCGAGTGAAGGCCTGCGGGGTCTGGGCTTGGTACAAGGCTTGGCGTGAGCGGGTCGCGCGTACGAAGCTGCCCTCGGCCTCCTTAAGGGTGTCGGCTACCGGCACGCAGGCCAAGCTGGCGCCGACCCGTGCTGCGGCGTTCAAACACGCCTCAAACAGCGTTGCGCTGGCAAAGGGCCGGGCTGCGTCATGAATGACAACCAGCTCCGCATCCGGGCTCAGGCGCTGGATAGCGCAGCGGACGGAATCCTGTCGCTGGGCTCCTCCGCTTACGACCGTTGGAATGAGCCTAGCGGCTGCGCGCTGGGCTAACTCGCCGACGGCCGCGAGATGGGTGGGGGGCGCGCTGATTATCAGCTCGCTGATCTGGGCCACCTGGGCCAGCGTGCGCAAGCAATAATATAAGATCGGGTCGCGTCCGAGTGGGACCAAAGCTTTGGGCTGGGCCATCCCCAGACGCAGTCCGCTGCCGGCCGCGACAACGATGGCGGAGGCTTTCACTCTGGCTCAACGGCTACCATGTTAGAACAGTTGCTCGACTCGTCGCGCCGCGGAGGAGCTGCCAAACTAGGCGCGGCCCCAGCCGGGTGCCGGCCGGGTCGCGAGGGGGCTTGCTTGCTCAAGTAGCGAAGATCGTATTGAGTTCTTCGATGATTTTCTCTTCGGGATGGGCGCGCGCAATCGATAGCTCCTTGACTAGCAGGCTGCGCGCAGTGTCCAGCATCTTGCGCTCGCCAAAAGAGAGTTCTTTGTCGCCCTTGAGCACGAGTAAATCGCGCAGTACCTTGGCAATTTCAAGCGGTGATCCAGTTTTGATTTTTTCGGTATATTCCCGATAGCGCCGATTCCAGGTCTGACTGTCCACCTCCACCTTGCGCTCGCGCAAGATCTTGTAAATCTTGGTAACCATCTCTTTGCCGATCACCCGGCGCAACCCCACCGCGTCGACGTTCTCGGTGGGGATCATGATGGTCATTTCGCTGTCCAGGATGCGCAACATGTAGAACTTGCGCTCGGTTCCCGAGATGACCTTGCTTTGGATGTCATCTATTACCCCGACCCCATGAGCCGGGTAGACAACTTTTTCGCCTTTTTTAAATGCTAGGGGCATCTTGCGCAGTTCTCATTCGAAGAGTTTTAAGATCAAGCGTTTTTGCTTGCGGCCACCCCCCAGCCCGCTACGTTTTTAACGCTAGGCTTGATTATTGCACAAAAAGGCCGAATCGTTAAGTGTTCCTGGCCAATCCTCTCGGAAATTCCGCAAAAAGCCTGGAAAGTCAGCTTCTATTTTTGGAAATCTCCCCGAGCGTATCGAGCCTCAGACGACTTTCAGCCTGGCGAGTTGCGCCGGCACGCAGGCTCGCCGGCACCAGCTCCATAACCAGCGCATCCTCGCCGGCACCATAGTAATTGCGGCGTAACCGCCGATGCACGAAGCCAAACCGGCGGTAAAGCTGCTGCGCCGCCAAATTGGAGCGACGAACCTCCAAGATCATCAGCTCAGCCTGTACGCGTATGGCTTCGTCCACTGTCTCAGCCAGCAGCGCGCTGGCTACGCCCCGACGACGGATGCCGGGATGGACCGCGATGTTGAGGATATGGACTTCGCCGGCAACCAGCCAACGACATAGGTAGCCCGCAATTTCCCCATCGATTACCGCCAGGTAGGTGCGGGAAAAAGATAGCGAAAGTTCGCGTCGAAAAGAATTCAGGCTCCAGGGTTGAGAAAAAGAAAGCCGCTCGATTTCCAGGATTCGGGGCAAGTCGTTGAATTTCGCGGTGCGCAATTCCACGGCAGCATCACCGGCTCGGTCAGGAACTCTAACGCCCGGCAAATCGCTTTGATCGCTAACTTACCACGTTTTTACGAAAATGGTGAGACGGGGCGCCGTCAAACTGGCAAGATTCAAATTACCAGTGGTAGCCCCTCATCGCTCTTGTGCGATCGATTGGGAAGACAGGCTTGCGGCCAAGAAGCTTGAGATTGGCAGATTATGCATATATCGACTAGGCACGAGGTAAGCATTCATAAGCTCCTTTCGCTCGAAGCTTGCCTTAGGTAACTCGATTTGTAAGGATGACTAACGATTTTACGGAGTTATTCCGGGCCTTGGGATTTTGCCGACACAGGAGGTACTTTCGAATGAAGACTTTGGCGGGAATGCTGGGAGTCCTTGCGCTGGTCAGCTTTATGACGGCTTGCGGTCCTGACATGAAGACAATCAACGACGCGACCAGTCGAGCTCAGGCTGACGCGACCAAGGCGGATGCGGATGCGACTGCAGCGGAACATTCGGCGGCTGATGCCCAGAGCGCTGCACAGCAGGCATCTGACACTGCCACTGGGGCCCAGGATTCGGTTCGGCGCGCGAACGACGCGGCCTCCCGCTTGGAAGCGGCCTTCGCGACTTCGGTCACCAAGTAATAAGCTGAAGTCGGAATCGACTGATTCGGCAGGGATGCTCAACCCCCCCTTGGGGGGTAGGTTAGGCCAGAGGCAGACGGGTTACGGAGGCTGTTCCGCGGCTGCAGGTTAGGGAGCGAGCGACTGGCTACGCTGCTTGGCGGACTTCAAAAGTTGGCTTCGAACCCGCTCACGCAGTACGCCGTCGCGCTCAACCCGCCCCTCGATCTCGCGAAATTGGGCCACGCTCATGTGCTGCTCGGCGGTGGCTTGATCGATGGTCAGTGCGCGGTTGCGCTGCATCGCTTGGTAGACTTTGATGTACTTTTCTACATCCTCGGGCTTAACCTGGTCGCTGCCCTCGTCGGCGTCCTGTTGGGCGCTCAGCCAAGGCTGGGGGGAAGCAACGTTGCTAGCGCGCCCCGGGAAGTGTGAACAGCCGGCCAACCAGCTTCCCATCAGCAAGCTGCCGGCCAGCGCGACATTGATTCCAAGCATGGCCTTCATCCCGTCCATCTTCGCACGTCCGGGCTGGGTTGGCCAACTCGCGATCGTGCCGGTGTGCTCTTTCACCCACTTGCATCTGATGGTCCGATGCTTAAATTGAGGCCGACGTCAGCAGGGCATATTGTGGCCTTATCTTGCGTTTAATGACGGAACGGAGAGATGGAGAGACTGAGCGATGCCCGCCAAAATGATTGAGTTACACGAGAAAGCGCGTGTCGGAATCATCAAAGGAGCCACGTTGGTGGCTCAGGCGGCCCGGGTCACGCTGGGCCCTCGAGGGCGCAACGTATTGATCCAAAAAAGCTTCGGCGCGCCCCAGGTGACCAAAGATGGCGTCACCGTGGTTAAGGAATTGGAATTCGAGGATCGGTTCGAGAATCTGGGCGCCTCGCTGCTGCGCGAGGTAGCGCAAAAGACTGCCGATGTAGCTGGTGACGGCACTACCACCGCTACCGTTCTGGCGCGCGCGATTGTGGCCGAGGCGGTCAAGCTCCTCGCCGCCGGCGTTCATCCGATGGCGCTTAAGCGCGGAATCGACGCGGCGGTGGAAGCGGCGGCGGCCGCCATCAAAGAGCTGGCGCGGCCGGTCAAGGATCAGGCCCGGATGATTCAGGTCGCCACCATTGCCTCGAATGGGGATAGCCAGATTGGTCAGATTGTCGCGGAAGCCATGAACAAGGTGGGCAAGGAGGGGGTCATCACCGTTGAGGAGGCGCGCGGCTTGGAGACGGTCTTGGAGTTGGTGGAGGGACTACAGTTCGACAAGGGCTACCTCTCGCCCTACTTTGCCACCAATCAGGCCAAGATGAGCGTGGAGTTGGACGAGCCACTGATCTTGCTGCATGAAAAGAAAATCTCGGCAATGCGCGATCTACTGCCGTTGCTCGAGAAGGTGCTGCACGAAGGCCGCCCGCTTCTGATTATCGCCGACGACGTCGATGGTGAAGCGCTTGCCACCCTGGTGCTCAACCGCCTGCGCGGTACTTTAAAAGTGGCCGCGGTCAAGGCCCCAGCCTATAGCGATCGGCGCAAAGCGATGCTGGAAGACATCGCGATCTTGACTGGCGGCCAGGTGATTGCGGAAGAAACCGGGCTCAAGCTGGAGAACGCGACGCTGGCCATGTTGGGGCGAGCCAAACGTGTAATCATCGACAAGGACAACACCACCATCGTGGGAGGTGCGGGAAAGAAGAACGAGATTCAGGCCCGCATGGCCCAGTTGCGCGCCCAGATTGCTCAGACTACCTCCAACTACGAGCGCGAGCAGCTCAACGAGCGCTTGGCCAAGTTGGCTGGCGGCGTCGCGGTCATCAAGGTCGGCGCAGCCACCGAAGTCGAGATGCGCGAGAAAAAAGATCGGGTTGACGACGCGGTTAGTGCCCTGCGCGCCGCGGTCGAGGAAGGAATGGTTCCTGGCGGTGGGGTGGCCTTGGTCCGCGCCCAAAAAGCGATCGAGAAACTGACGTTTGAGGACGACGAGGTGCGAGCCGGAGCGCAACTGGTTGTTCGTGCGATGGGCGAACCGCTGCGCCAGATCGCGATTAACGCCGGGCGCGAGGCGCCGTTGGTTTATGACCGCGTGTGCGAAGGCAAAGCTGATTTTGGCTTTAACGCTGCCACCGACCAATTCGAGGATTTGGTCAAAGCCGGAGTAGTCGATCCGGCCAAAGTGGTTAGGATCGCGTTGGAGAATGCCGCCAGCGTGGCTGCGATGCTGATCACTACGGAAGCTGCAGTAGCCGAAAAACCCAAAAAAGCCGTGCCACCGCCCCATGCCCATGGGGGCGAAGGGATGGGCGGCATGGGTGGTATGGGCGGCATGGGCGGCATGGGCGGTGGCATGGGTGGCATGGGTGGTGGCATGGGTGGCATGGATGACATGGGTGACGATTTCTAGGTCTCAGGAAGTCCTGAGAATGGGCAAAAGCTTTGAATGATCGAAGTAAAACTAATATGGGCGCCGCTTCTACAGTAGCGCGGCATATGAAACAATCTTGCTTTTGATAGCGCTGTCTGACAAAAATCAACCAGGTCACCGTTACGGACTGGCAAGGGATCTCCAAGGAGGTATGTAATGCAGGGCTTTTACTCAGGAACTTCGAAACTGGTCGGTCTGGCGGGTGCCATGGCGTTGTTGGCCGTGGTCTCCACAACAGGCTGTTCCTCCAACCAGCCCGATCCGGCTCAGCAAGCGGTGAACGCGGCTAATCAGGCAGACCAGTCCGCTTCGCGCGCCGAGGCGGCGGCGCAAAAGGCTCAGGCGGCAGCCTCGCAGGCTCAGTCGGCGGCCAGCCAAGTGCAGCAGGCGGCCTCTGACGCTAAGGCTGCGGCGGATCGCGCCGAAGCGATCGCCGAAAAGACCATGAGTAGTGCGCGGCCGCGCCGGCGGCGCGTGATGCGTCGTCATCACGCCAAGGCGGCCTCCCATGCGAAGGCGGCGAGTAGCGCCACTCCGTAACTCGGGTCGAGCTGGCTAAAACTAAGGGGGCGGTTTCGCGAGCGATTCCGCCCTCTAATTGCTCTCTCCTCCCGTACATTGCGCCGCGTCTGTGTAAGGCTTCGGCTTGAAGGTAGAGGCCTATTCCGCATTCCGACAATTCACAAAAGGCCAAATTTCCCCCGCTTCGCCGCTTAGGGTAAATCGCGTTCGAGCACTCAGGCTCCGGCGCCGATGCGATGCCCGCGCCAATCGTCACACTGGGATGGCAAAGCCACCAGGGTGGTGAGGTTACCTAAGATGAAGGCGACCCGCTCGCCCAGCGCACCGGCCAATACCTGGCGAGCCTCGCCCTCGGCGGGTTTGTCAGCTCTGGCAATGTTGAAAATTCGGCGGCTCGCCTTTCTCGGCGTCGGTGGCAAAGGGGTTCGGAGCGCTTGGGAGCTAAGGATCTAGTCCCCGAAGGTGACTACCACTTTGAGCGCCTCCTCGCGCTGGGCGGTCGCAAAGGCCTCGGCGAAACGGGTCAAAGGAAAGCTGTGGGTGACTAATTCACGCGCATTAAAAACTCCGCTTTGTACCAAGGCCAAGGCCTCACGGGTGTCGTCCGGACCGCACGAATAGCTGGCCACCAGGCGCAGATCGCTGAAGTAAAAATCGTGCATGTTAAGGCTTAGCTCCGCTTCGGGGGGAGTGGTAGTGAATTGCACCACGGTGGCCGCGCGCCCAGCCAACTTTAAGCCGCTGTGCAGGGCGGCCGTGGAACCTGGCCCCACGATTACCACGTCGGCCATAGCGCCGGCCGTCACCTCGCGGACCTGCTGTTCGATCCGGTCGTCGGCCACCAGGCCGTAATCGGCTCCCATCCGGCGCGCGCGCGCGGCTCGGGAGGCCAGTAGGTCGATTCCAATGATGGGGCTGGCGCCAAGCTTGCGCGCCAGCAACACGTGCATCATGCCCATGATGCCCAAGCCAATGATAGCCACGCTCTCGCCCGGTTTGAGGCCAGCGCGGCGCAGCGATTTGACCACACACGCGGCGGGTTCGATCAGTACACCGTCGCGATCGCTGACGGCGTCAGGCAGCGGCAAGGTATCGCGTTGATTGACCGCCGCGGCTACAAAGTATTCGGCCATCCCGCCCGGGACCAACTTGCTCGCACGCCAGGTCGGGCATTGCACGTACTGGCCGCGGCGGCAGGCGGCGCACTGGAAACAGGGAGCATGATGATGGACGAACACGCGTTGACCGGGGTGGAAATCACGCACCGCGCTACCCACCTCTGCCACCACCCCCACGGGCTCGTGCCCGAGCACCAGCGGGGCCTTGCGCCGCATGTACCAAGGCATAATGTCGCCCGAGCAGATGCCGCAGGCGGCGGTTCTGACTAAGATCTGGTCGGCAGTAATTTCCGGCCGGGCCATGTCCTCGATCCGGATATCATCGAAATCATAAAGCCGCGCTACTTTCATGTTAAAACAAAACTCTCATGATGGGCGCGGCTTCTGTCAACCGCTCCAAGCCGGCCGGGAGCCTGACGCAATCCGCCGATTCGGATGCTATCATGGCGCCATGCCGCGCCCGAGTACCCCTCCAGTTGCCGCCGACGTCATTATTGAAATCGGCGAACGGATTGTTCTGATCGAACGGCTCAACGAACCCCACGGCTGGGCTCTACCCGGCGGTTTCGTGGACTTCGGTGAAACCGTCGAACATGCCGCGGTCCGGGAGATGCGCGAGGAGACCTCGTTGGAGGTCGAGCTGACCGACCTGCTGGGAATTTACTCCGATCCCAAGCGCGATCCGCGCGGGCAAACTATCAGTGTGGTGTACATCGGGCGTGGTCATGGTGCGCTACGTGCGGCTGACGATGCCAAGAATGCCGCCCTTTTTCTACCCCATCAGCCGCCCACGCCTTTGGCTTTCGATCATGCCACCATTGTGAGCGATTACCTGCAGTTCAAGCTAAGTGGGCGGCGACCCGGGCCGTGGACGAAAGATCTGAAGGCCAAGCGCCAGGGGTAGCGCCACGCCCTGCCTAGCTGCGCGGGACGTAATGTTGAATTCCGGGCCCGGCATGTTCGATCTCCTGCAGGAGTTTGGCTAGCGCTTCGGGGTCGGACAAGAAATCAATCTGCGAGCTATCGACCACCAGCAAAGGTGTTTCCTCATAGTAAAAGAAGAAGTCGCGATAAGCGGCCGCGACTTGTTCCAGGTACTCTACGCTGACCCAGCGCTCGAAGTCACGATTGCGTTGGCGCAGTCGGCGCACCAGCACCTCCACCCGCGCGTTGAGAAACACCACCAGGTCCGGTTTGGTTACCGCTGTTTGCATCAGCCGATAAACCTGCTCATACAGCGCGAGCTGATCGGGGGCCAAGTTAAGGGCGGCGAAAATCCGGTCCTTGGCCAGCAGGTAATCGGCTACGGTGCGTTGTGCGAAAAGTTCCTGCTGGGCCAATTCACGCTGCTGGGTACAGCGGGTAAGCAGGAAATACAATTGGGTCGGAAAGGCGTAACGCTCGGGGTCGCGGTAAAAGCGGGCCAAAAAGGGGTTGTCGACCTCCTCCAAGACCAGCCGCGCTCCCATCACTCGGGCCAGTTCGCGGGCCAAGCTGGTTTTGCCCACTCCAATGGGGCCTTCGATGGCGACGTAACGGACAGCCTTGGGCGACGGCGGACTCATGCGCTAGGGGCTGGCACAGCGTGACCTTAGAACTGGGCCCTGCGGCGCAGGCCAGCCATGACCGGTCGATTTCCGACTCCTGGATAAGGCGCGCAACAGCATCAGCCAGAATAATGCCAAGGTGGGCACTTGATATACAAGGGCGATTCACACGTAAAATGGCCTCCGGTCGCTTATCACTCGGCTTTGGCTTGCGAGGGAACCAGTTCGGCGTCGCCGACCACCGGCGCCGTGTTAACTTGGATGTTGGGTGCGGAGCTGGGCACGAAACGCAGATTGGGCTGGCGAGCCAGTGTGTCGAGAAGGCGGCGCGAAATTTCATCGGTCACCTGAGCCTCGTAGGAAGCTTCCACGGGATAGCGCAAGGTGATTTCTAGCCCATCGGCGCGCAGGCGCAAGCGGCTTTGCGGCTTGGGTGACTCCACGCTGGTATCGATGGTGCGCTCCATCGCGAGCAATTGGCGACGGGCCCGATCACGGTAGCGCGCAAACACTTCTTCGACCACCTCCAGTAGCAATTTTTCGATTACCCGATAGTCGCACTCGGGTGCGAGCGTAAAGCTCAGTTCGTTCCAGATAAGCCGGGTGTCGGGGGGATGATTGACGAACTTGTCGTGAAAGATCGACGAATTGGGTATCACCACCAAGCGGCCAGTGGGACTGGAATTGGAGGAATCGCTTCCCAGCTCGATAAGGGTCAGTTTGGTCAAGCCGATTTCCAGCACCTCGCCGCGCACGCCAAGTAATTCCACCCGGTCGCCCCGCTTCATCCCATAGCGTCCGCTCAAGCGGAAATAGCCGGCCAGCGACAGGATAACGTCCTGCAGCGCGACTGCGATGCCCGCGGCGGCGAAACCCAGGATGGTGGCAAGCGCCGCCAACTCAGTGGTGAAGTTAAAAATCAACACCAAAGCAATCAAGCACAGGACGGTAATATCGCGAATTTTGAGCAACTGGCGCCGGCGATAATTGTCGCTCACATAGCGCATGGTGAGATGGCGCCAGATCAGGGACAACGCGATGATCAGCGCGATCAAAAACAGCAACCCGGCCAAGCGCGCCACCAGGGCGTGCAGTCCCTGGCTCATGTGCCGGACCACCACGGCGTGCCACTGTCCGAGGTTGGTGCTGTAGCGGTTGATGGCCACGCCCAACTCGCCCAGCGGCAGCAGCACCTCGGCTATCAGCTTGCGTTGCTCGATCAGCTCGGCAAAATCACGGCTGCGCTCTTCCAGACTGGCCGGGTCGCTACCCAGCGCCTGATGACTCAGGGCAATCGCCCGCCGATCAAGCTCCATGAGTTGTTGGCGTAGCGGCGCGGCTAAGGCCCGGCTTTGCGTGGCCAGCGCCTGGGTCGCGGCCTGCCGCCCATCCAGAAGCTGGAGCCTGCGCTGGTCCTCGAGCAGATGTTGGGCCAAGCTAATGACTCCCGTGGGCTCGGGGGGAGGGTTGAAGGTCGGGGATGGAAGCTTGACTTGCGCGGCCGAGACAGCCCGCTGAAGCTCGTCGATGCGCTCGTCTAAATCGCTCTGTCCCAGGGTCGCGCTGGGTCCGCCATGCTCGAAGGCTTGCATCGCTCCGATGTATCCGGCGCGTGCCTGCTGCCATTGCAAATCGGCCTGCAGCGCGACCAGGCGGCTGGCCAGATTGGCGCGATCGGCCCCTTTGGCTCGCGTCAGCTCGGCGCGGATCTGGGCGATCTTACGCTGGTCTGACTCGATGGTGGTTTTGGTCTGCGCGGCTAGCGCTGCCAAGCCCGGCGTACCCTGAGGCGTGGGCACGGCCAGTTTGTCAGCGGTGGTGGCCGGCGTACTTGTCTTGAGTAGTTCTGCTTCCGCGCGCGCGTACTGGAAGGCTACTTGGAGTAGGCTGTCAGCCAAGTTGCGGTCGTCATTGACATAAAGCATCTCGCTGGGCTGCTCGGCCAACGCCACCTCGGTGTTGAGGTTGTGGTACCAGGTGATAACGCGGTCCAAAAACGAGATCACCCGCTCGCGCCGGGTCAGCGCGGGAGTAGGGGTGGCACTCGGGGGTCTGGAAGCCGAGGCTACGGGTTGTGGGGTTGCGGCAAAAGCCGGGGTCAGGGCCACACAGGCGGCCAGCGCCAGGATGGCGACGCTCAGCCGCGCGCGGCCTATCGGCGAAAGTATCATCGGACCCGATGATATCCCGGCGCGGCTAGGCCACAAAGCAGTTATGTGTCGCAAACTGAACTACGCCGGTGGCGATAGGCGCGCAATTTCATTCCGCCAGCGGCGCGGCGAAATGCACCTTCTCGGTGGCTACCTGCAACAGCTCGATCTGCGCCCCCTGGGTCGCAAACGCCCCGATAATTTCTTCCACCAGCCACTCCGGCGAGGAGGCGCTCGCGCTTAACCCCAGCGTTCGCGCGCCTGCTACCATCGCGGGGGCGAGGTCGCGTAGCGAATCTACTAGATAGGCGGGGGTGCCGCAGGTCTGGGCCACCTCGACCAGGCGATTGGCATTGGAGCTTTGTTTGGAACCCACCACCAGGATCGTGTCCGCCACCGCGCTGAGCGCCTTGACCGCATTCTGCCGATTCTGAGTGGCATAGCAGATGTCGTCGGTCTTGGGCGTGATCATGTTGGGAAAACGCTCCCGCAGCGCCAGCATGATTTCGCGCGTGTCATCGACGCTCAGCGTAGTCTGCGTTACTACCGCGACCTGCGAGCAATCGGATACCGTGACCGTGCGAGCCTCTTCCACCGTCGCCACCAAAATGACTTTGCCCGGCGCCACGCCCAAGGTACCGTTGACCTCTTCGTGACCGGCGTGACCGATCAGGATGATGGTCTTACCCTCGTGCGCGTAGCGCTCGACTTCGAGATGGACCTTGGTGACCAACGGGCAGGTCGCGTCGATCACCCGCAAACCGCGTTGCTGGGCCCGCTGCCATTCGCTGGGGGCGACTCCGTGAGCGCTGAAAATCACTCGGTGGCCGTTGGGAATGCGATCCAGGCTCTCGACAAAAATCGCCCCCTCACGCTCCAGAGCCTCTAGGACGAAACGGTTGTGGACAATCTGATGGCGCACGTAGAGCGGGCGCCCATACACCTGCAGGGCGTTGCGTACCGCCTCCACCGCTCGCTCGACCCCGGCGCAGAAACCGCGCGGCTGGGCCAGAATCACCTTCTCCACTGTGCTCTGTTCAATTGCCATCCAGTTGCTCCGTACTATAGATGCCGCAGGGGCGGTGCTCAGTGCGCGTCGTGAGGTGGGTGAGAGGTTTGACAGCCGACCCACACCTCGCCGCCCTCGAAAAATTCTTTTTTCCAGATGGGCACGCTTTCCTTGATCCGATCGATTAAGAATCGGCAGGCCTCGAAGGCTTGGGCGCGATGGGCGGCTGCCACCGCGATCGCCACCGAGGCCTCCCCAATCTCGAGCCGGCCGATGCGATGGATCACGGCGGCGCGCACCAGGCCAAAGCGGCTGTAGGCTTGGGCCACCAACTTTTCCATCTCGCGCAGCGCCATCGGTTCGTAAGCCTCGTACTCCAACCCGACTACTCGTCGGTCGGCGCTGTTATCGCGAGTGGTACCAACGAAGCTCACGATCGCGCCCGCCGCTGGATCAGCCACCGCGCTCTCCAGGGCGGCGACGTCGATGGTCTGGCGCACGATGCGAGCCGCGGCTACCGGTGCGCCGCCGCTGACGGGAGGAATAAAAGCCAACTCGTCGCCCTCGCGCGGACAGAAATCGGCGCCCACATATTCGCAATTGACCGCGAAGGACAGGGCCTCGCCCTGTCCCTGCAGGCCCGGATACTCTTGCTGCAGGAGCTGCCAGATTTCGCCCACGCTGGCTCCGTCGGCGAAATTGCCACTGAGCTCGCCCCGGCCTACTCGCTCGCGCAAGACTGCAAAAAATTTCAGCCGCAAGGTCATCCCAACTCCAGCAGCTCGGCGATATGGTCCAGCGCGGGCAGAAGCAATTTTTCCACTCCCAGACGGCCGGCCGCCGGCGCTCCAGGCAGACAAACGACGAGCTTACCGGCGCTGATACCGGCCGTGGCGCGGCTGAGAAAGGCGGCCGCGCCGATCTCCTGATAGGAAAGCATGCGAAACAACTCGCCGAAACCGGTCAGCTCCTTGTCCAAAAGCCCAGTTAGCGCTTCGTAGCTGTTATCCCGCGCGCCGATCCCGGTGCCCCCGCTGATAATCACCAAATCCAACTCCGCGCGCGCGCCTCGCACCGCCTGCGCTATTTGCGCCGGCTCGTCGGGGAGCACCTGGTAGGAGGCCACTTCCACGCCGGCAGTGGCGAGCAATTCGGCGATAAGCTTGCCACTGACGTCGTCGCGGGCGGTACGGCTGTCACTGGCAACAACAACGGCGGCGCGCAAATTGCGCCGTCCGGGCCGCTGGGAGTGGTGATGGTGTTGATGCTCCGACACGACGGCTTAGTATACCATCCTCGCTTTGGCTTACGAGTGGCTCTACCGTTGCCCCGGGGCTTGGGCGAGGAGCTTAGCGCAGGCGCAGATTAAAGGCCTGCGGCCCCTTTTCTCCTGGGCGAACCTCGAACTGGACCTCGCTGCCTTCGCGCAAGTCCTCGAAGTAAACCTTGGGCGACAGGCGCGAGCGATGGAAGAAGACTTCGTCGCCGCCGTCGTCGGGAGCGATGAACCCGAAGCCCTTGTCCTTGACGATTTTCTTGATGGTGCCGTACACACGACCCTCACTAAGCGGTAATTTCAAGCCGCACGCCCGCTGGGCGCCCGCTTCCACGCCCTGCGCTTGCCTGTTTATATGATAAATCAGCCGCAGGGCCGCGCACAGGGCTTTGTGGGCGAGGTGACAAATGCTCAAGGTGGTGACGAGGGCGGAAATCGAGCGGATCTTCGAAATCCTCGACCGGTTGGGAATCTCGCGCGAGATGGTGGAGATTCCGCTGCGCCCCGGCCATCCCGGGCAGGTGCGGCGGCTGGCCAGCGGCAAATTGCAGATCGTGGTCGAGTGCGAGGGCGAATTGGACGAGTGGTTGAGTGGTTTGGAACAGCAGCTGCGGGCGGCGGGCGGCTGAGGATGAGGAAAAATTTTTCATCGAGCGGGGAAAATTATTGACCCTTCTCAACAATCGTTTAATTTTAGTGTGCGGTCAGTAACCGGCGCGGCCACCGCCTGCGGACTGCTTACCTTTCGGGCCGCGCAACCCGAGGACAAATTCTGCATGAGGGAGCCCCCGAGTTAGATGGAGCAACAAGTTTTTGCGGTTCGGACGGTGTATGACTTCCCGGTTGCCGCCCACCTTTGCGATGGCAGCGTGCGCTATACCAAATTGATTAAGCGCGCGGGGGTCGAACAACCTCAGGGCGTGTGCGCCCATTGCCAGACTGTCTTTCAATACCGTAAGCCTAAGCCGTCGCTGGTTAGACACCAGCCCGGCGAGGGCGCCACTCACTTTTAATTCCAAGCCCGCCGCGGCGGGTCCGTTGGTATAGACCAAGGGGGTGCGCGGTTAGGCCCCTCAGTGCGGCTTGGCGTACTCAACTACCTTGGCGGTTGGCCGGCTGGCGGACCAGCAGTTCGCGCCGCCCCCGGTAGTAGCGCTCTTTGAGCGTGCCGACGTAGCCCCAGTCGGCATGCGGGTTGAGCCACACCGAAGCTTTGGGCAGGAAGGGGCCAGCCAGCGCGGTCAACCACCCAAGGTCAGGCAGTAGCTCCAACTGGGCCGCCCCCGGCGCAAAACGGGCTTGGTTTTTAGGCGTCAGTTTGGCGTCGACATCGATGATCTCGGGCCGGGGCGCGCACTCGAACAGGTGCAGCTTGGTGGAGCGTTCGCCATGGCTGAAAGCCTGCTCCAGGGGCAACACCGCCAGCGCGCCCGCCGACGCATCGCCGGGGAAGTGAAGCTGCGCGCGGTAATCCCCAGTGCGCCAGCGGTTGGACCAAAGGCAGGAGGCTTTGCCCGAGCTGAAATTGGCCTTCTCGACAAGCTGCAGCTTGCCGTGGGGGCTGAAGAAGTCGGCCTCGAAATGGCGCAACATCGGCTTGCTGTTGGGCGGTTGAGCGATCACCGCATGTTCCAGGTCGCGCGAACCATCCAAATAGCTAATCTCGCCGTCCAGCAAGATTTGCACGCCATGCCGGGCAAAGTTGTAGTGGCCATGACCGGTCACTCGCGTGCCACTGGGGTCGTAGACCTTGATCTCGGTGGGCGCGGCCAAAAATGACTGCACATCCGAAGCTCGGCACACGGTGGCCGGTGCCAGGCTCAGAAGCAAGCCCACAGCCATCCATCGCGCCGGGATTTTCATGGATCGCAATTCCTTCAAAATCGCCCGCGGTTCCGACCCCATGATGCCACTGTGCCGGCATTCACGAAACAGCGCGGGAAGGTGTTCTGGCGGCTAGACTTTGGCTCCAGCAAAGTTGGTTTACCTCGGTACAAGGCGATGCTAACGTGGAGGCCTAACCGACGGGAACCGGGTCCGGGTTCCAAAACCTCGTAAAAAATAGTGCCGAGAGTTGGGCTTGGCTGCATGGTGTAGGTGGCTCGGTGTTCGATGCTCGGTGTGCGATGGTCAGTGCGGAAAAACGAGTGCTGGTAGCGGACAGTAACGCGACCACCCGTCAGGGCTGGCGCGAACTGTTAGGCTCGTGGGGCTTTACCGTCCTGCTGGCGGCCAATGGTCAGGAGGCTCTGGAAATGGCCAGCTCTGAGGAGCCGCACATCTTGATTTCGGACTTAGCGATGCCGCGGCTGGATGGGCTCGGACTCCTGCGCGAGTTGCGCGAGCGCGGGCTGGCGTTGGCCCCGATTATCGTTTCGGCCCATGGCGAAATTTCTGACGCAGTCGCGGCGATGAAGCTGGGTGCGTGCGAATATCTGTGCCAGCCGATAGATCCCGCCCGCCTGCGGGCGCTGCTCGATCATCTCTGCGAGCATCTGGAGGTGCGGCTGGAAAACGCTCGCTTGCGCTGCCGACTGCTGGGTATAGGCGAGCTAGGCCCGATTATCGGCCAGTCATTGGCGATGCGCCGGGTGATGAGCCTGATCGAACAGGTGGCGCCCTCCCATGCCTCTATCGTAATCAGCGGGGAAAGCGGCACCGGCAAGGATCTGACCGCTCGCACCATTCACGAACTCTCGCCTCGCCGCCAGGCCCCCTATTTGGCAATTAATTGCGCGGCGCTGCCCGAAACCTTGGTGGAAAGCGAGCTGTTTGGCCATGAAAAGGGCGCTTTCACTGGCGCCGAACGCCGGCGCGAGGGCTGTTTCGAGCTGGCAAACGGGGGCACCCTGTTGCTTGACGAGATCACCGAGATGAAACCCGAGTTGCAAGCCAAACTGTTGCGGGCGATCGAAGAGCGGCGCGTGCGCCGGGTCGGCGGCAGCAGCGAGCTTAGCTTGGACGTACGTGTCCTGGCGGCCTGCAATCGGCCGTTGGGGCGGGCGCTGCGTGAAGGACGCCTGCGTGAGGATTTGTATTATCGGTTGGCTGTGTTTTCTCTGGAACTGCCCTCTCTGCGCGAGCGGCCCGAGGATATCGACGCGCTGGTAGAGGCCACCCTGCGCGAGTTTCAGAGCCAGGCTCATCATCCCATCCGTGGGGTAAGTCACGAATGCCTACAGGTCTTGCGGGCCTACCCCTGGCCGGGCAACGTACGCCAGTTGCGCAACGTTATCGAACGCGCGGTCATCGTCAGCCGTGCTCCAGTGCTGGAGGTGGCCGATTTGCCGCCCGAGCTGCAGCCGGCGACGACCCCCGACCCTCATCTGCTGGTTACGTTGGGTAGTTCGCTGGTGGAGGTCGAACGACAGCTCATCACGCGTACCATTGAGTTTATGGGCGGCAACAAAACGCGCGCGGCCGAGGTCTTGGGCGTTAGCCTCAAGACACTTTACAATCGGCTGGAGCGCCGCGAGCGGCGGGAAGGACCCGAAGCCGGCGAGTCCACCAGCTGAAAATCTTGCCTAAAGAGCGTACGCAGATTTGTGGCGCGAACTGTGGATAAACCACTAGCACAGGCGAGCGCCACGTGGTTGCTGCTGACGGTTGTCTTATTTTATAATCGGAATTGGGTGGTGGGGCCTCTGGCGCTTTAGACTTTCCTTCCTTTCATCTCCTCTGCCGACCAAAATCCTAGCAGTAGGTGTCTCTATGGCCAGCGCTGAGCTTCGTGGTCACAAATCGGAACTTGTGCCGGACAGCTACCTGCTGGAGTATGCGGCGAAGATCGCCGCACTCGGCGGAGCTGCCCACGAACAAAGCGTAGCCGAAATTCAACGATTGCTGGGCCAGGCGCTGCAGGCGCGGGTGGTGGTGTTGATGCTGCCCGAAGATGGCGGTCGGCAATTGCGCGGGCGGGCGCCGGGGCTGGGTTTATCGCCGGCAGCTATCCACGATTTGTGCCTGAGTCTTGAGGAAGGGAGCTTGGCCGCCGGGCTACTGCGCGCCGGTCAGCCCAGCGCAATTGAAACTCCGCGCCAAGTCGCCGCGCTGCCCCCTATGTTGGGGCCAGGTCGTGTGCTGGCGGTTCCGCTGACTGCCGGTCAGGTCGGCGGTTTGCTGTTGGTTGTTGGCCGTCCCCAGCGCGTTTCTGACCCGGCGGCCCGTGAGCTAGCAAAGGTAGCGGCCGCGGTGATTGGCAGCGCGCTGGCCATGACCGAGCAGCTACAACTGGTTGACGAATTGCGCCATGCCAATCGCGGCTGGCGCGAGCTGCTGGCTCAGCTCTCGCACGAATTGCGCGCGGCCTTGACCCCGATTCTGACCTGGACCCAGATCCTCGCACGCCAAGCGCGCCTGGAACGACGTTGGCAGAAGGCAATCGGAGTGATCGAGCGCAATACCCGCGAGCAGGTCCGGCTGGTCGACGATCTGCTGGGCATCGCCGGCTACCCGCCCGCCGCGGGCCGGCCCCACCGTGTCGACGTCGGCGAACAGCTTCAGGCTGCGGCCGACGCGGTGCGCGCTCAAGCCCAAGCCCGACAGGTGGAGCTGAGGGTCGAGCGGCCCGCGGATGGGACAGCGATCGAGGCGGAGCCGCGCCAATTGCAGCAGGTTATCGCCAATCTCTTACGCAATGCGGTACGCAACGCTCCCCAGGGTGGGTTCATCGCACTGAGCACAACGACCGAAAACGACGCCGTGGTGCTCAAGGTCAGCAACCCCCAAGGCGGGTTTGAATCTGCTTCTTTCAAGCGCACGGTCGAATTGGTCGAGGAGTCCCAGACAGCCCACAAAGCGTCCACCAGTGCGGCGGGACTCGGCGTTGGGGTGGCCCTCATCCGCCCGATGATTGAGCGTCAAGGCGGTGAGTTGCGGGCGGGCAGCGCGGGACCCGGGACCGGGGTGTCCTTCGAGGTGCGCCTGCCGGGTAGCGCTGGGGCCGGCCATTCCACCGCGGCACGTGGGCGCGATTTGGACGGAGTGCGGGTCCTGCTTATCGAGGACCATCAGGATTCGCGCGAAGCGGTGGCGGCTTTACTCGAAGCCCAGGGAGCGCAGGTTGCCACCGCGGCCTGTGGCGAAGAAGGCATCCAGCGCGCCCACAGCGAGCGGCCCGACGTCGTGGTATGCGATCTGGCGATGCCCGGGATGAATGGATATGACGTGGCGCGCCATCTGCGCGCTGATGCCCAGGGCCGGCCTTTGACCCTGCTGGCACTCTCCGCCCATGGCGCGCCGGCCGATGTCGAGCGAGCGCGCCAAGCGGGCTTTTCGGCTCACCTGCTCAAGCCTGTCGAAGCGCTCAGCCTGGTCAAGGTAATCGCCGCCAGCGCCCATGCCTGAGGGGGGCGTCTTATTGCCAGCGCAGCGCCGCGATTCCTACTCCGGTGCCAGCGGCGGTGCGATATACCGGAATATACTCGCTCCATCCCAACGCGCGTCCTTCCATGGCGCCGGCGGTCATGATCAAGTCTCGGATTTGGCCGTTATTGCCAGCTAGTAGCTTGGTTGGGATGGTACGCAAGGTCTGGCTATCGCCGTTTTTGATTGCGCCCAGAACCTGCTTGTCCAGTTCCTCGTTGACCACGAAGTGACACATACCGACCGAGGTCAGTAGCGCAACGCGCGCTCCCGGCGCGGTATCGGCGATGGCGGCGCGCAAAATCCGTCCCAACTCGTAGCAACGGCGTGGGCTGGGTTGGTTGGGTGCCAGCAGAGCATTGAGGATCACCGGAACCACCGGCACAGCGCCAACCAACCGCACCAGCGGAAAGGAAAAGGTATATCCGAAGGCCTGTTGGTCGGGCTGGGGAATTTCATCGGCCGAAGCGGTGTCGCACTGGTGCGCCATCAGCTTGATGATCAGCTCGCGGGCAAATTCGGCCGCCACCGGAAACTCGTGGTGCTCGTCCTGGCCCTGGGCTTTGGCCAGTTGACGCTGCCAGCTCGGAGCATCGGCCGCTAGCTTGGCTTTCTGCGTGATTAGCTTGTCGCCGTAGTAGACGCACATCACCGGCTGGTTTTCCGGCGTGAACAGGTCGCGGTTGTCATGGCTTAGCAGAACCACCAGATCGGGCTTGGCGGCGCTTAGCTCGGCTGCCAGCCGATCGAGGGCGGCCTGCGCGGCGGCATTCTGTTGCTTGAAGTTCGTAGTAGTAGCGTATGTGGCATAGCGATTGCCCGTACGCTGCGCCAGTTGTTCGTAGGTGCAGACCCGGCCGTCGATATCCACTAGGTTTGTATTGCGCCGGTCTGCGGCCGCCCGCTCCTCCCAGAGCTCCGGTGCCATCGCCAGCATCGGCGTATTGGGGGATGCCATCCCGATAATAATCTCAGCCATGTGCTACTCCTCGCGCCCATTTCTTGGCCGCGTCATCCAGGCCTGTGGGCGGTGCCGGTATTGGCGCTAACTATGCGCCTGCTTCGTGGTCAAATAAATCCCGCCTAGCATTTTGATTAGTTAGACCCGAAGGCCTTGATGACGGCGCGGGTGGCAGTGGCCATGTCATTTTGTACCGGACGCGGACTGAGCACGACAATCTCGGCACCAGTTGCTTGATAATCGGCCAAACGCTGGGCGCAACGGGCGGCCGATCCCACCAGCGCTACCGAGTCGATCAAACGGCGCGAGACCGCCGCGCGCTGCCCGGCGCTATCGCCGCGGCGTGCCGCCTCCTGGGCGGCCTTGGCCTCGGCCTCGAACCCGCTGCGCACCCATTGGCGCTGGTAGAAAGGCAGCATCAGATAGGGCGCCAGATTTTCCTGGGCCGCTTGGTAAGCGCGATCAAGATCGTCGCTGAGATAGACCGGAGTCCCCACGGTGACCTTGAAGGCCTGAGGATCGCGTTGGTTCGCGCGCGCGCCTTCCCAGGCAACTTCCGCTTGCCGGCGAGCGCGCTCGGGCGAGCACATCAGCAATTCCATGCCGTCGGCCATTTCGCCCGCCAGACGAGCGGTTTCCAAAGACAGGGCGGAGAAGTAAATCGGCATGGGGTAGGAGGGCTTGGCTGCCGGCCGGCCGCGCCCGCCAGGTACCTCGCCATTGAAGATACGGCGCAAATCTCCGGCATAAGCGCGCAGCTTGTCGCGATTGTTCTCTACCCGTACCCCCAGCGCTTCCATCGCTGGCCGATGACTGACGCCTAGGCCCAGCACGAAGCGGCCCGCCGCCGCTTCCTGCACCATCATCGCCGAGCCGGCGCAAAGCACGGGCAGCCGAAAGTGAATGTTGGTGATCCAGGTATAAATGCCGATGCGCGAGGTGGCACGCGCAATCGTGAAACAGGTCATTAGCCCGTCGTTGGTCCCGCCCTCGGGAGTGAAGGTGCCGACAAAGCCGGCCGCTTCGGCCTCGCGTGCGAGTTCCGGGGCCAAGTTGATATTGCCCGGCGTAGAGGCGATGGAAATTCCCAGTTTGCTCATTGCAAAGCTCCTCAGGGGCGATAGCCTCCATATTACCGCAATCGCCGGGTCAGGGGTTAGCGGGCGCTCGCGGTGGGCGGCCTAATCGATTACCATCAGGGTAGCGGGCTCGCTTGGCCGGCGCGAGGAGATTGAACGATGAAACAGGCGCGGAGAGCGGCACAACAACTCGGATGGGTTGGCGTGGTTTTGGCCTTGGCTTTTGGCCCGACGTTGCTGGCTTACGCGCAAAGCGCCAAGCCGGTTGCGCCAAGCTGTTGCATCAGGAGCAGCGGCCCGAGTCATGACCGCCCCGTGCTTAATCCCTCGCAATTCAACGGACCCATTCGCCAAGCCTATCAGGTGGCCAAGGATCATCCGGATCTGCTCGTGCAACTGCATTGCTACTGCGGTTGCGACAAAAGCGCCGGTCATAAGAATCTGCTCGATTGTTATCGCGATCTCCACGGCGCCACCTGTGGGATCTGCACCGGTGAGGCGCTGGAGGCGGCGCGGATGTTTGACCAGGGCGCTAGCATCGAGGCGATCCGGGCCGCGCTGAAAAGCCGTTTCGGTAACAGCTAGTTACCGGCTGGTTTGAACAGCTTCATATAGGCTTGTTGAGCTGCCGGCGCGATTGCCAGCGTTTCCAGATTATCCAGCAGGTGGCGCGGTGACTTCATCCCGACCAGGGCGACAGCGATACCTGGGGTGGAGCGCACGAATTGCAGCGCACGCTGAGCGTCGGTGCGCAAGCCGGCCATGGCCTCACGTACCAGCGCCGGCAGGTTGACGGCCAGCCGTCCCTGCATGAGCGAGGCGCTGGCCCACACCGCGACGCCCAGTTCGCCCGCAGCCTCCAGCAAAGTCACCGGCTGCGAATGGCCGGGCAGCGACTGATTGGCCAAAGTCAGGGCTTCGGGAGCGGCTAGTGAGAAGGGCAACTGGATCACCTTGAAGTGATGCTCCTGGCCGGCTACCTCGCCCGCCAAGCCGACCAACTCCGCCAAAGACAGGTAGTCGCGATTGCGCGAGGCGGTGCGATAGCCGCTCCAGGTCGCGGTCCCGTAAGCACTCAAATTGCCGGCCGCCACCTGCTGCTCGAGCATTTCGAAGGCCGCCCTCATCCGGCGCAAAAACTCCGGTCGCGGGACTTCGTTAAGCTGGGTCTCGGGATTGTGCAGAAAATATACGTCCACTGCCTCCAAGCCCAGGTTGGTGCGGCTCCATTCCAGCATCGCCGCCAAGAAGCGGGGATTGAGACAATGGGAGTTGTCGACCAGCTCGGCGGGCGGGATCAAACCGCTGGCGATGAAATGCTGCTCGAACCAGGCGCTCGGGTCAGGCGGCATCTGGCCGTCAAAGGTGATGTACCCGCCCTTGGTGGCGACGATTATTTCCTCGCGCTGCACCTTGCCCTCGCCCACGAGCTGCGCGATTGCCGCGCCCAGCGCCCGTTCGCTGCGCTGAAAGCGGTAATTGACAGCGGTGTCCAACACGTTGATCCCGCGGCTGAGCGCGGTCGTGGCGCACTGGCGGTAGAGTTCGTCGGTTTCGACATCCATCTCGCCCAAATAAGTACCCAGCCCTAAAGAGCTGGCCTGCAACCCGAGCAGCGGGCGAAAGTTGCCCGGCAAATTGGCAAAACGCGCCGCGTATCCCGCGGTGCCGTGTGCAGTCGCTTTCCCGCGAATCATTTATACATCCCATCTGCGAGCAATCTTGAAACCCACCGCCAGTGAAGCTGGCTCAGCGCTCGCTGTGTGGCGTGCCACCAGGCGCCGATTTGAGGCTTGGATCGTACAACACCTGAATCACCACGCCATCGGGATCGCGCAGGTAGAACGAGGAGGTTCCGTCACGATGGTGACGTAAAGGATGGACGATCGGAAGTCCCTGGCGCTGGGCCCAGGCAAAATCTTCCTCTAACCGGGCCTGGTCGCTCACGAAAAAACCGATGTGATCCAGCCGCGACTGCGGCGTATCCGCCGTGGTTGGCTCGCGGTGGAGCGCCAGGATGTCGCATCCCGAACTCAAATACGCGTTGTCAGGGTCGGGCTGCCAAGTCACATGCATGCCGAAGTTTTCGCAATAAAATCGTTTGGCGCGCGCCAGGTCTGCGACTCGCAGCGCGACATGGCGCAACCCCAGGGTCTCAATCATGTTACACGCTCCGCGCGGCGATGCCGCTTGTATCTGCCCGAGGACAACTATTTTTTACCCAGGCGGGACCATGCATGCCAGCCATGCTCCCTCTACCCGAGGTAAAAAGATCCCGCCCACGGTAGCACGTCCGCGTTGACAGGGCATCCCGCTCGCCATAGAATAAAACAGTATCCCAAAATTGAACTGGCGGGTCTTGAGTGGTGCTGCCGTGGGGGATTCGTGCCCTAATGGAACAAGATAGAGAGAACGTCCGATGATGCGCCGAGATAAAACCAATTATGTCATCCAGTCGGTGGCTCATTCCCTGGACGTCTTGGAACAATTCTCCAACGAAGTCGACGAGCTGGGGGTAACCGAGCTATCCAAACGACTCAAGTTGCATAAAAACAACGTCTTCAGGTTGTTGGCGACCTTGGAGGCGCGCGGCTATATCGAGCAGAACAAGGCCACGGAGAATTATCGCTTGGGCATCCGTTGTCTGAACCTCGGTCGCTGGTACATCGACCATATGGGTTTGGTGCGGCAGGCCCGCCCGATCCTGGCAGAGCTTTCTCGAAGATGCCGTGAAAGCGCCTTCATCGGCATCATTCGCCGCGAGGGCGTGGTGCCTTTGGAGGCGGCCGAGCCCGAGGACCGCCATGTCAAGATTACTCTGCCCATTGGTCAGTGTCTGCCCCTGTATTGCACTGCTGCGGGCAAGGTTTACCTGGCCTTTGCTCCCGAGGACGAGCTGACCACCACGATACCGGCGCAATTGCCCAGCCACACCACGCGCACGCTTCATGACCGCCAGACGTTGGTTGAACAGCTTCGGGCTATGGCCGCCGAAGGTTATGCCGTCGATCGTGGAGAGTACCTGGAAGACGTCTGTTCGGTCGCGGTTCCGATCCGGGATTACACCCGCTCGGTGGTGGGTTCGCTGGCAGTGGCTGGTCCCGCTTACCGTTTGTCCGAGGAGCGTATAATCGCCGAGATCGTGCCGGCGATTATGGACGCGGGCAGTGATCTGTCCCAACGGCTAGGCTACAAGGAGTGAGCGCGGGCGCGGTAGGCAACGTTGCAAGCGCCCGCTTTCGTGAGAGGTGCGCGCCAGCTAAGTTAATTGGCCATTAACAAGGGCCGAAAGGGTGAAACGGTGAAAATCCTGGTGCCGCTCAAGCGGGTCCCCGATCCCGCCACGACCATTAGCGTGCGCCCCGACGGCTCGGGGATCGTCACCGAAAACATCAAGTGGGTGGTCAATCCGTTTGACGAAATCGCGATCGAAGAAGGGCTGCGAATCAAGGAGCGCCTGGGCCAGGGCGAAGTGCTCCTGCTGGCGATCGGAACCAGCGCCTGGCAGGAACAACTGCGCACCGGCCTGGCGATGGGCGCGGACCGCGCCAAGCTCATCCTGAGCGACCAGGATCTGGACTCGCTCGCCATCGCTCGGCTGATCGCGGCCGTAGTTAAGCAAGAGCATCCCGACCTCGTCATTGTCGGCAAACAAGCCATTGACGACGACGCCAACCAGACCGGTCAGATGTTGGCCGAAATGCTGGGGTGGCCGCAGGCCACTTTTGCATCCAAGGTCGAATTGGAGGATGGGCGCTGCACGGTCACGCGCGAAGTCGATGGCGGCCTGGAGCAAGTCGGCTTCTCCCTGCCGGGCGTGATTACCACCGACCTGCGACTCAATACGCCGCGCTATGCGTCGTTGCCAGGAATCATGAAAGCCCGGCGCAAGGAGTTACAGGAGGTCGCGGCGAGTACTTTGGGCGTCGATCTCACCCCGCGGCTGCGGATTAAACGTCTGAGCGCTCCACCCAAACGCCAAGCCGGGCGCAAACTAGAATCGGTTCAGGAAATGGTCAGGCTACTGCACGGCGAAGCTAAGCTTATCTGATTTAGACGCTTTTAATCCATCTTTCCCGAAGAAGTACAAGCCCATGGGCAATGTCGTAGTTTTTGCCGAGCATCACCACTGCCAATTTCCCAAATCGACTCTGGTCGCGTTACAGGCCGGAGCGATTTTGGCCGAGCGCATCGGCAGCCAATGCCTGGCCGCGATTTTAGGCGAGGACATCGCCGCCTTGTGTCCCGGGCTGGCACAATACGGGTGCAAGCTGCTGGCGGTGCAACACCCCGCGCTTAAAAATTATCTTGCTGATGCTTATGCCCAAGCCCTGGCCGCTGTTGCCGAGCAGGTCGACGCCGAATATTTGCTGGCGACCGCAACCGCGCGCGGCAAGGATTTGATGCCGCGGCTAGCGGCGCGCCTGAATGCGCCGATGGCCTCCGACATCGTGGCGATCGAAACCGACGGAACGCTGATTCGCCCGATGTATGCCGGCAATGTCCTGGCCGCGATCGAGCTGGAGGGTCCGCGCAAAGTCGTCACCGTGCGCGCGACCGCCTTCGAGCCTGCGCAGCCCGGCGCGACGGCCGCGCCGATCGAAACCGTGGCGGTGGAACTCAAGGCCGAGCAGTTGAAGATGGAGTACATCGGGTTCAACCAAACCAAAAACGACCGCCCTCAACTCACCGAGGCCAGGATCGTCGTGTCGGGCGGACGCGGGTTGCGCTCGGGCGAGAATTTCAAGCTAGTGTTGGAGCCGCTGGTCGACGTGCTGGGCGCCGCGATGGGGGCCAGCCGCGCAGCGGTGGACGCCGGTTTCGTGCCCAACGATCTACAGGTCGGACAGACCGGTAAAGTGGTGGCACCCGACCTCTATCTGGCGGTGGGTATCTCGGGCGCTATTCAGCACTTAGCCGGGATGAAGGATTCCAAGGTGATTGCCGCGATCAACAAGGATCCCGAGGCGCCGATCTTCAATGTTGCCGACTATGGCTTGGTCGCCGACCTTTTTGCCGCGGTCCCCGAACTGACTCAAGAAATCGCCAAGCTCAAGAAGGGCTGAGCCGCGGATGGCAGCCCAACCCCGCGCCTTACGGAGCGAGGTTGAATTCGTTCAATATCAGCACGCTCATGAAGGGCAGCTCGGTCAAGTGATCCACTGGTGAGCTGCCCGCGGTGAGCCCTGAGCTCAGGTAGTCCACGCCCAAGCCACTGGCCACCAGAAAGTTGTTGTTGTTCACCAGCTCTTCCTGGTAAGGGCCCTGGGGGTTCTGCTGAGTGAAGTAGGTGAAGGCGGTGTCGGAATTCTTGCGCGTTACCACCGAGTCTTGCTCCAGCGAGGCCAGGGTAATCGGCGTCGTGGGCGTAAATTGGTAGGTATTGGCGCTGGTCAGTTGCCGGTAGAGTGGATTACCGGGATCTTGGTTTTGCAGGGCCGTCGCGTAAGCCTGGGTCAACAGCGGCGTGATCGCATTGTTGCTCGTGCTCCAGCCTGTGGTGGTTGCCAGAGCGTAGCTGAGCAGGGCCACCTGCTGATTGTAGCCGGCACTTTGCGGCGCGGTGAAATAAAGCCCGGTGAGGTTGTTGCTGGCGCCGCAAGTGCTGCTGCTGGCAGGACAATTGTAAGAGTCAGGGGCTAAAATCGCGGCCGGTGAAATGCCCGAATAGGCGGCGAAGCTCAACACGAGATAAGCACTGAGATAGGGCTTGCTCAGCGCCGAAATCGTGGGATTGAGCGAGTACCAATTGTTGTTGGTTGCGCTGATGTTGTCGAACAGGTAGGGCAGTCCAACCCCCGACAGGTCGAAGAAACCCGACAATGGCACCGTCTTTTTGAGCGTTACGTTCAAGCTCGAAGCATAGAGCGGGTTGCTCTGCATCATATGCTCGGCCTGTAGTGCGTAGGCGCCGCCTTCGGAATAGCCGCTGAGGTAAAAAGGCAGTGTGCCGTCGATATTGAAGGAGTTGGCCAGGTACGCGCGCGCCGCCTTGACCATCGCCAGCCCGCTCTGGGCGTTAGTGCCTGGATAGACTACGTAAGGATGGACATGAGCGGTGTCGTCACCCAAGCCGATATAGTCGGGCATCACCACCACATAACCCTGCGAGGCCCAAGTCGCCGCCAGCATCGTGCCGTCAGTATAACTGCTGGTATTGCTCAGCGGGGTGAAGTTGGAGGGTACGTAAGAGCGATCGACGGTGGTGCCGTGGAAATACAGAATCAGCCCTTTGAGCGAGGCCGGGTTGACATTGGGAACCAGGACCCCGCCGGAAACCTGCAACGCGGTCTGATCGACGTTGATGGCGATATAGTCAAGCTTTGCCGCCGTCACCGTGGCGATTCCCAGCGGGTTTTTGCCGATCGGATTGGCTGCCAGGTTGAAGTTGCCAAACTGTGCGGTATTTAGATTGGTTTCGTTGGTCGTGCAATCCTGCGCACTCAGACCCCCGCAAACTACCCCGCTGTAAAAGCTGTCTAGACCAGTAGTGGTGCCGGCGCTGAGAGTGGGATAGTCGATCACGGTTTGCGCGCCCAGCAACAAGCCTTCGTTCTTGCTGGCGTTAAAGGGGGCGGGCGGTGCTGGTGTAGGCGTTGGTGCCGGCGTCGAGTTGCTGTTGCCGCCGCAGCCACCGCCGGTTAGTGCCAGCAAACAGGCCAGCGGCAACCACCCCAACCCAAGCCAACCCCAATGGTGAATCACGACCGGATCTGATTTCATCGAAAAAACCAACTCTGCATCCGAGCTGATGGAGATTTATACAGATCGAAACCAGCCAGAGCAAATTGTTGAGTAGATAAACGGTATCGGCAGGAAGAGCTTTAAGCCGTCGGCGCTTACCGAGGCCGGGCCAGGCCTCAAGCCATCCCGGAGCTTGCTTGTCTGGGGCCGAGCTTGATAGGGCAATGCAAATGCATCAGGTGACCCGCCAGATTTTATGGAATGTTCCCACCTCCTTTATCGTCGCGATGTACCTGCTGTTGGCCGCGCTGATGGCGGCGTGCGTTTACGCTGGCGCCTATTGGTACCGGCGCATCGCGCTGGGTGCGGCCGGCGCGCCGCGCCGCGACCAGCCGCGCCGGCGGCTGTGGCTGGCATTGCGCGAGGGGGTGGGGCAAGGCGCGGTCGTGCGCGAGTCCTGGGGCTGTATTCATTATGCGATGATCGTTGGCTTCGTGGGCCTGCTCTGCGGCACGACCATCGTCATGATCAACAGCGATGTGCGACTGTTGTTTGAGCGCTTGGGATTCCCCTTTTATTTTTACTACGGTGAGTTCTACCTGGTGTTCAAAGCTTTCATGGACACCTTCTTTCTGATGGTGCTCGGGGCCACGCTGGCCGCCAGCGCGCGCCGGTTTTTGATTCGTCCCCCCCTGCTCGATCAGCCGCGTGCCGATCGCATGCTCGATAATCTGGAAAACCGCTTGGGCTACTGGTATCCGCTCTTGATGCTGGGGCTGGTAACCCTGAGCGGCCTGATGTTGGAAGGGGCACGCATCAACGCCACCCATCCGGGCTTCACAGAATGGGCGTATCTGGGGCGCCGCCTCGGCGCGCTTGAAGGCGCGCTGGACGCGGGCGCGGGCTTTCACCGCGGGCTGTGGCTGACTCACATGCTGCTGGTATATGGTCTGCTGTTCGCCTTCCCTTTCTCCAAGCTGCGCCACTTCGCTTTTGCACCGGTCAATCTTTATTTACGCAATCTAGGACCGCGTGGCCGCTTGGCTCCGATCCTCGACTTCGAGCATGCCGACACCTTTGGGGTCTCGCGCATCGAGCAGTATTCCAAAAAGCAGTTGCTCGACATGGCCTCCTGCTTGGAATGCGGTCGTTGCACAATCAACTGTCCGACCGCCACCACCGGTAAAGCGCTCAATCCCAAGCATCTGGTGATTGCCCAGCGCGAGCACCTTCTGGCAGTCGCGCCCGCGCTACTCAGCAGGGCCACCTCCGCCAGCGCGCCGCGCGCCGATCTGATCACGCAAGTGGCCACCGAGCCGGCGATTTGGGATTGCACCAACTGCGGTTGGTGCGAAGAGGGTTGCCCGGTGGGAATCGAGCACATCCAGCGCATCGTCGATATGCGCCGTCATCTGGTGTTGATGGAAAGTCGCTTCCCCAGTGAAGCCACCGCCGCTTTTCGCGGGATCGAAGTGCAAGGTAATCCCTGGGGGCTGGCCCAGGAGAAGCGCGCTGAGTGGGCGGCCGGCCTGGATGTGACGCAGATGACCGAGGTCAAAGATCCGGCGGCGCTGGAAGTATTGTACTGGGTCGGCTGCGCAGGTTCGTACGATGAGCGCAACCAGCGTGTCTCGCGCGCTTTCGCCCGCCTGATGAAACAAGCGGGGGTACGCTTCGCAATCCTGGGCACTGAGGAGTCATGCACCGGCGATCCGGCGCGTCGCCTGGGTAACGAATATCTATACGCTGCAATGGCTCAGCAAAATCTCGAGACGCTTAATCGCTACCGCCCGGCCCGCATCGTGACCCAGTGCCCCCATTGCTATCACAACCTCAAAAAGGAATATCCCGACTTTGGCTCGGTGGGTTACGAGGTCGTGCACGAGGCCGAGTTCATAGCCGAACTAATCGCGACCCATCGGCTCAAGCCCGCGCGCGCAACCACCGGGCGTGTCACCTACCACGATCCCTGCTTCATGGCTCGCCATGACCGCAAATGGACGGGGGCGCGCGAGGTTTTGGCTTCGCTTCCGGGCAGCGAGCAGGCCGAGATCGAGCAGTCGCGAAATCGTACTTATTGTTGCGGTGCGGGGGGTGGCTGCTTTTGGAAGGAAGAAGCCGGGCCCCATCGCATCAATGCGGCCCGCTTGGAACAACTGCGAGCCGGGCAGTCGGAGACCATCGCCACCGGCTGCCCGTTTTGCATGACCATGCTGACCGATGCGGTCAAAGCGCAGGGCTTGGAGGAAAAACTTCGGGTGCGCGACTTGGTGGAATTGGTCGCCGACGCTAGCGTGCCCGCGCACACGCCTTCCGCTGAATGAGGGCTTCTCGCGCGCGCTCCCCGCAGCGCGCGCGCAGGCCATCGATTGCAGTGGCTCGGCGGCAGTGGCTCAACCGCTTGCGGTCCTCGTCGCGGTTCAGATTTGAGCGGCCGCGCCACCATTGCTCCAGCCCGGGGTGTCGGAATGCTCGCGGAGGGCAGCCTCACGCCGGGGAGACAAGGGTGCGCGCAGGCTACCGCTTTGCCGCCTAACTCGCCGCCGCTCCAAGGCTCGGCGCAAAGCTCCGGCGTCGATGTTGAGGGCCTCGCACAGGGTTTCATAAGCGAATAGGCCGACCTTGTTACGGGCATTGATCCAGCTTTGCGCTTCATAAAACAGCACCCGCTGCTTGCGCGAGCGAGCATTCATGTTCTTGAGGTAACATTCGACCGCGTCCTCAAGCACCGCGAACATCAGCTTGCGTTCCCCCTCCAGCGCGTAGTGGCGTTTGAGCATTTCATAAAACTGCGCGGGCAGCAGGGTGTCGGGTTCAAACCTACCGGGCAACGATTCTTCGAGGCGATCGATAATCTCCATCTCTTCCTCCCGCTCCGACCCTCGCGGGCCGGTTCACTTAGGCGATCCACGCTAGCCCCAAGAGGCTTCGCGACGAACACCAAGCGGCTAGGATTTTGCGGAGAAAAAACGAGTAACCAAGCGTATCCGAAAGCAAGTACGATGGTGCGCGATCAACGACGGGGTGGCGCCGCTACCGGCAGCACGCCCGAGCGGATCGCGTACAGAGTCAAGCTGGCGGCGTTGTGTACATCAAGCTTGCGCATGATGCGGCGGCGATGAGTCTCCACCGTGCTGGGCGCCAGATGCAGTTCGTTGGCCAGCTCCTTGGTGGTCTTGCCGCGCGCGATGCCGTGCAGTACCTGGCGCTCGCGGGGAGTGAGCGGATCGGGTTGTCGCGCGCTCGGATCGCGATAGCCGGCGGCCAACATCGAGGCGATGCGTGGGCTGAAAAAGCTTTCTCCCGCCGCCACTTCATGCACGCCGCGCACCAGGTCTTCCTCGATCGCGTCCTTGAGCAGATAACCCGAAGCGCCCGCCTCCAGCGCGCGCCGTACGAATTCCGCCTCGGTATGGATGCTGAGCATCAAGATGCGGGTGCGCGGCGACAACCGGCGCACTTCGCGTGCCACTTCCACTCCACTGGCATCGGGTAGAGCCACGTCGATAATGGCGACGTCAGGCTGGGTGGCCTGAATCGCGGCGAGAGCTTCGGCTCCGGTACCGGCCTCGCCCGCGACCTCAATCTCATGGCTGTGCAAGATGTGGCCGAGGCCCTGCCGAATCAGGGTATGGTCATCGACCAATACGACTCGAATCGCCATCGCTTCCTTAATGCGCAATCCGCCGGCGCGTGAAAGAATCGCAGCCGCTAAGACCTTGCGCGAAACTTCCGCCCGGTCTCAAGTGCAGGCCAGTTAAAGTCGCTCAAGCTGCTATCGGTGCTGGCACCATACCATTGTTGGTGAGCGAGCCCAAACGCTCGGCGTGAGCGTTTAATTTTTTGGATAAGCCTCGCTGCCCATCTCTAACGCGTCTAATCCCGACCATTCCACTTCCGCCGCGACCCGGTTGCCGATGGTGCGTTCGATAATCGAAAAAAACAGCAGGGCTAACGGGAATATGACCAGCGCATTGGTCGCTACCCCGATCCCTTGCGCCAGTAACTGACCGCTATCGCCAAACAGCAGGCCGCGTACCGGCCCGGCTACCCCGTTCCAACCGACGCCGTACGTACCGTCGGCGAACAGCCCCAGGGCAAGCGCGCCCCACAACCCGCAGCCGCCATGCACCGCGATCGCGCCCACCGGATCATCGACCCCCAGATGCAACTCCAGCACCACCACCGTGCCCACCACGACCAAGCCCGCAATCAAGCCCACCAGCAGCGCGGCCGGAGGCGAGACGAAAGCACAGGGCGCGGTAATCGCAACCAGGCCGCCCAGCAGCCCGTTGCAGGCCAGTGCGACATCGGGCTTGTGGAAGCGATGCCAGGCAAACAACAACGCCGCCAGCGCACCGGCGGCGCTGGCCAGTAGCGTGTTGACCGCGATCAGCGCGATGCGGGGGTCGCTGGCGGCCAGGGTTGAGCCGCAATTGAAGCCGAACCAGCCGAAGGCCAGGATCAGGGTGCCCGCTAACGCCATGGGCAGGTTATGCCCGGGCATTGCTCCTACCACCCGATCGCGTTTGAAGCGCCCAATGCGCGGGCCCAAGACCAAGGTTCCGGCCAACGCAGTCACTCCGCCCGTGAGGTGGACCACGGCCGAACCAGCGAAATCCACTTGCCCGTGACCCAGGCCAAAATTGGCGCCCAACTGGGCCAGCCAGCCGCCGCCCCACACCCAGTTGCCATAAAGCGGGTAGAGAAACATCGACATGAACAGGCCATAGATGGCAAAGGCGGAAAACTTCCAGCGCTCCGCCATCGCTCCGGTTGGTATGGTGGCGGCGGTGTCCATGAAGACCGCCGTGAACAGAAACATCGCCAAGACGCCGGGGTCGCCCGCTACCCCCATCAGGGCAAACTTGCTCAGCCCCAGCAGCCCGAAGGGATGAGCAAACAGGTGCAAGGTAAGCTCGCGATGGGGCAGGAGGGTGGTTTCCAGCGAAGGGAACCGGCTCACACCGCCCATCAGCAGCGCATAGCCGGTGAAGAAGAAGCCGATGATCCCGATTGGATAAATGATCAGGTTCATGGCCATGGTATGAAGCGCGTTCTTGGCCCGCGTGAAGCCGGTCTCCAGCATCGCAAAGCCGACCTGCATGAACATCACCAGGAAGCCGGCGAGCAGCACCCAGGCCATATTCAAGTCCAGCGCTGGATTGGCCGCGCCAGAGGCGGCGTGCGCGGGCGCCGCCCAGACCAGCAGTGCGGCGGTTAATCCCAACCTACGGCCAGTCCACGCGCTCATCGGGTTTGTCCTCGATAGGAACTCTGGGGATGGATTGGGGCGGCCGGATAGCGTCGTGCGAGCCACACTAGCAAGCCCAGGATGGCGGCTAAGGAAGCAAAAAACAGGGTGGTCATAAGATAGCTCTTGAGGCGGCGCCAATCGGCGCGCGGATGCAGTTGGGTGGCCCTGCCGGTGACGCGGACATGCTCGGGCCGTTCCAGCTCGGCCAGCATTTGGGCGGCGTCAGAATAACGATTGCGGGGCAGCCGCTCGATTGCATGCAAAACGATCTCTTCCAGCTTGGGATCCAGCTCGGGGTTCCAATGGCTGGGTGGCTGCGGATCCTCGCCGCTCTTGGCTTTCATCACCGCGTATACATTGGGGCCACTGTAGGGCAGGTGCCCCGTCAGCATCTCATAAAGGATCGTACCCAAGGCGTAGATGTCGGTGCGGGCGTCGCCACGCCGTCCGCTGATTTGCTCGGGCGCCATGTAATCAGGCGTGCCGATCGTGCTGGATAGGCCGGCCCAGGTCAGGCGGCGCGCGCTTTCGTCCAAAGCGATGCCGAAGTCCATGATCTTGATCTGTCCCTGCTCGTTAATAAGCAGGTTTTCAGGCTTCAGATCACGATGCACCACGCCCTGGCTATGCATGTAGACGAGCGCGCTGCCCAACTGGCGGGCATAGTCCAAGGCCTGCTCATTTACCAGCGGCCGTCCGCCTCGTAACAGCGCGCGCAGGGCCTGTCCCTCGATGTACTCCATCGCGATGTACATCCGGCTTTTGCGCCTGGGGGTGAAGACTCGGATGATGTTGGGATGACGCAAGCGCTGGCCGATCGCTTCCTCGCGGCGGAAGCGCTCATAGAAGACCACGTCGGATTCGAACTGGGGATAGGGGACTTTGAGCGCGACTATCTGGCCACTGTCCTCATCGATCGCCTTGAGGATCGACGCCATCCCGCTGCGGGCGATTAGCTCGATGACCCGATATTGGTCCAGCTGCTGACCAACGCTGACCTCGCGCACCACTGGTCGGCCTAATCCTCAACCCGCGCGCACGCTACCATCGGCTCGCCGCCGCGGTCAACCACGTCGCTCCCACAGCCCTCGCACTCGCGCCCAAAAGCCCGCCGGGGCTGGGCTGGAGCAACCCTGATGGACTGCCATCACGGCGGCGGTGACGTTGTCTGCCGCACCGCGCAGATTGGCCTCCTCGATTAGGCGCCGACAGGCCATTAGCGGCGGCTGGTCGTGGATGAGCTGCATCAAGTCGCGCTCGGCCAGAGTGCCGTGCACACCGTCGCTGCACAGCAGCACCTGGTCGCCACGGACCAGCGGGATTGTCAGCCGATCGATGGAGACAATCAACTCGTGTCCCAGGCATCGGCTGAGCGCGTTGCGCTCGGGATGCATCCGTGCCTCCTGCGCGCTCATCAGTCCGAGGCGCACGCGTTCGCCGATCATGGTGTGGTCTTTGGTCAGCTGGCGAATTTTGCCGGCGCGAACCAGGTACAGCCGGCAGTCGCCGACGTGGGCCGCGTAGAGCATGCCTTCGCAGAGTACCGCGGCGGTCACGGTGGTGGCCATGCGGCCCAGTTCGGGCACGGTCAGGCGACGGTTGTAGATTTCGATGTTGGCGCGTTGCACCGCGCGCAGCAGACGTTTGGCCACCGCCACCTGGGGATCGCCGTCGCGATAGGCCGCGATGCTGATTTCCACCGCCATCTGGCTGGCGATTTCGCCGCCTTCATAGCCACCCACTCCGTCTGCCACTACCATCAGACACTCGTCCGGCCCCGCCTGCCACACCCCGCAGGCATCTTCATTATTAGGCCTATCAGTGCCGATATCGGTAAGTGCAGCCAGCTCGAAGTGGGCCGCGCCTGCTTGCGGGTTCAGCGCTGTTTCCTCCCTGCCCACGGGCGAGCGAGGCGGACCGCCTCAAGCGCGGTCCACCCCGCCCGGTTGAAAGGCAGTCATGCCGGACCTAGGCGGTTCTCGCCATCACCAAGGTCGAGCGCCCCTTCTTCTTGGAATTACGCAGGAAATAGAAGGCGCCATAGATACCCCAGATGACCGCGATCGCTACCGCCATCAAGGGCTCCTTGACGCTTCCCAACCCCTCGATCGGTCCGATGATGTAGAAGGCCATGCAGGCAAAGTTGGCTAACGCGCCGAAGATCGGAATGACCATGTGTTTGAGCCCGTTGAATTCGTGATGCTCGCGGAAGGCGACGATACAGATTATGTTGGTTAGGCCGTACAGGACGAAGGTGCCAAAGTTGGAAACCAAAGTGACCAGGGCCAAACCGTTAGGTAGTGCCGAGAGGTAAGCGTTGGAGCTCATCCCAATCGCGTACCACAGGTTATGGGGCAGGGTCGCGATGGTCTTGTCGTCGGGCGCTGAGCCACCGGCGAAGTAATACAGCGCGGCGTAGGCGCCCAGCACTGCCGAGATGGTGGCCAAAGTCCAGATCGCGCGATGCGGGGTAAGATTTTCACCGTGCAGCAGGCCAAAGTGTTCCGGCACTTCTTCGTCTCGACCCATCGCGTAGGTCACGCGGGCACCGGTGTTGATGCAGCTCAAAGTCGTGCCGATCAAGGCCAGGAACACGGTGATCGCCTCGATGAACATGAAGGCCTGACCATGGCCGCCCAGCAATGTGTTGCCGATAATCGTCATCATGTCGCCAATCGGCGCTGCCGAACCCTTGGCGTCGTTGAGACTGTAAAGGCTGTTCATGAAATAGTTGGCGGCAAAGTACTCGATTAAGTAGCAAAACAACCCCTGTATAGTGAGCGAAAGTAATACACCGCGCGGAATGTCCCGCTTGGGGTTGATCGCTTCTTCGCCCAGCGAGGTTACCGATTCAAAACCGACCAGCAAAAAGATAGCGATCGTCGCCTGCAGCATCACCCAGTTGAAGCTGTGCGGAGCGATGACGGAAAAGGCGCTGGGATGGGCCGGGGCGCTGCCGCTGAAGGCATAATGCAGCACTTTGCTAGTGCCATCCAACGCCATCCCGGTCGAGCCGTCGGGATGGCCGACCCGGTAGGCGATCGCCAAGGCCGAGAAGATCAGCAGGGCGGTGATTTGAATGGCGTTAATCGCGATCGCCACATTGGTCGAGCCCGAAACTCCGCGATAGGCGATATAGGCGACCGCATAGGCGAAGATGATCGCGATGAGCGCCATGAACACTGGGCCCGGAATCGCCGCGTTGATCGAACTGGGGATAACATTGCCAACGATATAGCCGGCCATGATCCCCATCGTCGCCACCATCGCGCCCGGATAGACCCAATAGTACAGATGTGAGGCCCAGCCGATGACGAATTTGGCGATGCGCGCGAACTTATAGGCCCGAGTCTGGTTGAGGAATGCTTGTTCGGCGAACAGATAGGAACTGCCCGCGCCGGGGTAGAGCTTGGCCAACTCCGAGTAGGAGATCGCCGTTGCGTACGCCAGCAGCAGAGCCGCGAAGATTCCGGCCCACATCGCCATTCCCGAGGGAAAGGAATAACCCGCCTGGACCACGAACGTGATCCACAGGAAGGCCCCCGGTGCGATCAAAGCCATGGCGTTGACCGTGACTCCGGTTAACCCCAGCGTGGGTACCATCTTAGCTTCGGACTTTTCGGCCATCCCTAACCTCCCTATTGGCACGCCCTGTCAGGCGGCGGCATCAGGAAGGCATTGGCAAGAAGGATGCCCAATATTGCAGCTTGCAATGTCAAGCGTGCGCCCCGACACGCTGCCTAAGCTGCAAGCACAAGCCTGTGGGATAGTCACTCAGCCCAACCAGAAAAGAGCTGGAGCTTTGCGATAGTAGGACCCCGGGCAGGGCGCTGAAAGAGCCTCCGCAGCCTGCATTCCCCCTCTTAATTAACGTAACCAGAGACAGAGAAGCGGTTACGCCGCAAGCTGCCAACGCTGGCCTGGTACATAACGACCTCTGGGGGCTGTTTGAGCCCGCCGCTATCGACGAATTTGTGGATTGGGGGTTAACGCGCGAATGACGCGGCTCACAGAGATGTGAGTTGCCCGGTATCGGTGATCACAAACGCTCGGGGGCGGTCACCCTGCGCCTGGACCGAGGCGCTATCGCCGCTTATTGATGATCAAACGCAGGTTGCGCCGATCAGTCGAACGGCGTGGTGCGGCCGGCCGCTTGGGTGCGTTGTTTCCTCGCCCGTGGCTGCTACCGCGCCGCCAGCGCGAGTAAAGCTGGCCGCCGATTAACAGCAGGACCAAGACCACGGTGGTTTCCAGTCCCATGACCACCTCCCGCGCGCGCATCGGAACTAGCGGCGGAGGATTGACCGTTTGTGTTGTTGTCGGGGTTGCCGCGCTTGCCGCCGGGTTTGCTGACGATGCTACTAATCCGCTGCGTGCCACATCACTAACCGAAACCGAGGGGCCCGGCGACGGTGGCGCTGCTTCACTCACGCCGGTACTCCTATTGCTAACATCAACAAGGCTATTTTGCTTGCTGCATGCGGACTTAGGAAGGCGGTGGTGTCGTCATCGTAAAACGTCAAACCGCTGGCGCCGCGCCCCAGGCTGTAGGCGGCCAGATAGGCTCGTCCTGCCGCGATGCCAGCTTCGAGTTGCGCCGCACGGTAGCCGCGGTCGCCCAGTTCGGCGATTTTCTCCCAAGACCCCATCCAGATCAGTAACGCCGCGGCGTCACCACCTAAAGCCTGCTCCAGGCATAAATAGCGCGCTTGCTGACGAAAATTACCAGCTTTAAGCAATTCGAGCTTGCCGCTTGAGCCGTCGTAATGATAGCTCCCTGGCTCGATCCCATCGATAGCATTGACGATCAGGTAGCTGGAACTCAATGGCGGAAAATCACTGCCGAGATGAACTGCGCTGGCCGCCAAAATCGCCTGCAATTCGGCCAGCGGCAGTCCCGCGGGCGAGAACACGCGGGTCGAGCCACGCGCCGCAAGCGTGGCGCCCAACCCTAGATTGGGCAGATTCGAGGAAGGCAGCGCTGGTGCTGGCGTGGGACGGTAGTGCGCGGCAAGCGCGGCTACCTCGTCATAGGTCAGCAACTTCGACGCCTTATGCATCGCCACCAGTTCGGGGTATTGAACCTCTTGCAGCGACAAGGGCACGGTTTCCAGCGCCAGCGGCCCCAAGTCCGGGGAGGGTGGGGCCACTGGGCCCACCCCCAGCCCAATCAATGCAAGCACTCCTTCACGCTCGCCATCCACCCCAAGCAGCAGCTCCAGCTCGCGATCGACAAAATTGACCAGGAGTTGGACCCGAACCTGCTCGGCGGTGGCCGCGGCCTGCAAGTTAGCGATTATCGTGCCGGCATCCCAGTAACAATAGCGATAGGCGCGCGCGCGATACTTCCAGGTGCTGCGCCAGAACATCGCGCTCAAGATGATTATTGCTTCAGCCTGCGCCAATCCGGGATGCATTGCGGCCGCGCGCGCGATGGCTTCGCGCCAGTCGCCTCGGCGCAGCCCGCGCAGGGTGAGATCGGCGGGGGCGAAATGGTAAAGACCCGGTTCCAACTCTTCTTTTAAAGCGCTGCCGCTGGCCAGATAAAGCTCAATTGGGTAAAGCGCCCCGGCGGAAGCCGCGGCGCGAAAATGATAGACCTCCATCCCCACCCGGCGATGGTGGGTGAGGCCGGCGGCACAATAAAGGACCCGGGTCAGCCCGGCCAGGCTCAGATGGCGACCCGGTTCAATTTCGCCCTGTGCTAGGGTCGCCAGGGTTGGCCGGGTGGAGAGATGCAAGTCACGCGGCAGGGCCAGCCCTGACTGAGGATAAATTTTGAAAGGGAAGGGCTTGTTATCCCAGTCCAAGATATGCCCATCACTGCGTACGCTAGTGTACGAATGCGCGGTCAGTTCATGATAGGCGCGCGCGGCGGCCGTCCGATCGGATGCCATTTCATTCCTCGCCTTCCTAGCATAGCACCAGCGCCGGCCGCTGTGTTGGCCGCGGGTTCAGATAGGTCACGCCATCAGCGGCCGCGCGGGGCCAGCTTGATGCCAATGGCGCGGAAGAAGCTGATGGGCAATTCGGCTCCGAGCATGGCGAAAATCACGTCATTTTTGAGGCTTATCGGCTCCGCGCGGCCTGTCCCCGTTCGCTCCATTACCGCTCGGCCGCTTTCGATAGCCACCAAAACAGTGCCGGGATAAAGCGCTATGCGCCCACTGGCGCGCAGCGCGGCTATCCGCTCGGCATTGAATGGAGTGACGTTGCTCAAGGCCGGCGAGCGGAAGGAGTAGCTCACCGTGTTGCCCAGTTTGGGGTCGGCGAGCGCTTGCGCCACTTCCGCTCCGCCGTTGCCGCCGCCCACCACCAGAATATGCTGTTGGGTAAACTCGGCAGGCTCGATTAGATTGTAGTGCACGCGCCCGGCGACCTCTTCGCCCGGGAGGTTGAGGCGGCGCGGATTGCCGCGCACACCGATTGCCAGAACCACAAAGCGCGCCTGATAAGTGTTGCCGCGGCGCGTGCGCAGGCGGAAAAAATCTGGCTCGGTGCGCACTTCTACCACTTCCTCGCGTTCGTTGATCACCAGCCCCATCTGCCGGATGATCTTTTCCCATTCCAGGATCAGCTGCTCGCGCGAATTATCCCCTTCTAGGAAAAAGGAGCCGTATTCTTCCACCTCGATCGGGGTGGCCTGCACGAATTTGGCTCGCGGATATGAGCGCAAGGTCGCCGCTGGGGTGAGCTTCTCCAGATTCAAATATTTCAACCCCATGCTCTTGGCGGTGGCAGTGGCGGCCAGGCCTGAGGGGCCGCAGCCGACGATTACTACGTCATACAAGTTGGCCTGGGGAGGCGGATTGAGATGGCGCAGGCGGGTCGCGATCGCTTGCACCACCTGGCGCCCCGAGCGCATCGCTAAGTTGATCGAGGCGGTACCCGCGGCCTCACCTACCACATAGAGATTGGCCAGGTTGGTCTCGAACGTATCATCGAGGACCGGAAACTGATGGCCGCGCTGGGGCGCCACCCCGCTTTTTGCCGCCGCCTCGGGTTGGGGCGGGAGCGTGGCGATGTAACCTGCCAACAGCAGCGCGACCCCGACCCCCGCCACCGCACCCAGCCACCAAGGTTGCAGATGATGGGGATACCAGACCAGCTTGATAAGCGGTGCCCGCGCCATCGCCAGGGTTGGCACATTGATCGTGATGATGGCGCGCGGATGGGCCGGAAAACGCGGCGCCGGCTTGGGAAAATCATGCAGCGGAACCATCCCGTAGACATGAAACAGATGGCATTGGCCGCAAGCCACCACCCGCCGTTGGACCGCCGGCGCGCCCCATGCCACTGCGCTCCACAGGTGATCGGTCTGCGCCCGGGTTGCGCCGGCGGGAAGCGCCTGATGGGCGTGGCAGCTAAAGCACTGACTGACCGTAAGCGCCGCGCTGTCCTCGGGCTCCTTGCTGTTGCCGGTCTGGGTGTGACAACCCTCGCAGGCGGTCTGCAAATGGCCGGCAGAATGGACAAACACGGCATTGAGATGGGCGGGCCTGATGTTGAACGGCAGGGTGGAAGGCGCTACTCCCAAGTTGGCCGGCAAATCCAGGTCGCCTCCCTGCGGCTGTACATGGCACTGCGTGCCTGCGCATCCGCTCCAGCGCAAGCTCATCCGCTCTGCCGCTCCCGGCTGCACCGGCTCGACCAAATGGCAGGAGGTGCAGCTAAAGGGGCGGGCTGGCTGAGACGAGGCCAGCAGGACACGATGCTCGATGTGGCTGAAGGGATTTGCGAACATGTGATCGAAGCTCACTGGCCGGGTCAGGGTGGCAGCGCGATGCTTGTCAACGGCCTGGATGTCGTAGTGCTGATGGCAGAAAGTGCAGGCTGCAGCGGCGGTTGTCTTTACATCCACTGTCGCGCCTTGATGCTCGCTGTGGCAACTGCGGCAACTAAGCTGACTGTCGAACAGCTTCAAGCGGTGGCCCGGGATGAGGCCCGTGGCCTTATCGGTAGGGTCGATTCGGGTATGCTTATTGGTGCTGCGCAGCTTGCCATGGCAGGCGATACAGCCGCGGTTGGTAGGGCCGTGCCAGGGCTCATGGCAACTGCCGCAATCGCTGTCCAACTGCGCGTGATCGGCAAGCAGCGCGCCGGGCTGATAGCTGCGATGAGAAGCCAGTAGCATCGCTGCTAGCACGGTCAGCGCGAAGCCGCTGACTATCCATGACAAGCTGCGTTTCACAAGCCGTTGAAATACAACACGCCGATTACGTGAAAGCCGATCAGAACGAAAGTGGTCAGCGCCAACACAATATGAACGAGCAGCCAGTCGCGGCTCAGCCTCAACTCGAAGCCATTTTGCTCCAGACGCAATTTGCGTTGGGCGATTTCCAGCACTTTGCTATAGACCTGCGCTTCTGCTCCCAGCTCCGAGCCTAATTGGCGCGCACGCCGGTACGCGGGCGGCTGGGCTGGGACACCACGCACGGTCGCCCACAGCATCCGGCCCCAGCCCATGTTGAAATTGAGCAGGGGGCGTACGTTGCGCAGGTAGGCTTGCAATAGGGCCTCGGAATGGCCCAGCACGCTTTCTTCGGCCTCGACATAAAGTTGATGCAGCCCCTTCTCGACATCTTCCAAGCGAACCTCGAAGTCGGGCTGCCGCCGCATCCGGCCAGGCAAAAACTCCTGAATCAGCAGGCCGACGAAGCCGCTCGCCAGCAACAGCACAACCGCGCCCTTCAGCACAAATTCCAGTGGGCTGGCGTGGCCGGACTCCAGATGCCACCACAATGGCAGGGCCGCGCTCACTCCCACGGTCAGATGGCCCAGCCGCCAGGTTTCCAGACGATCGAGCAAATCGATTCGGCGGGCCAGCGCGGCGGGCAAATAAGCAACCACGCGCATGATCCGCAACGATAAACGGATATCGCGCTTGCGCAGACTATAAAGCGCGGCGGCGGCGAACAGCAGTAGGGTGAGCAGGCCACTGCGATAGCTGCCCAGGCGCGCCGCCGCGCTCGGGGTAAGGGCGTGAACGACAACCACCAGTAGCGCGCAACCCAAGGTCCAGCCAGTGACCGAAGCTACCGTTACATGCCGCCGCCCGGCGCTTTGAGTTCTCACGGCGAACAATTAATCGCGGCCGCCCCATGCCTTGCGCACCCGCGCCCCCTCGCGCACTGCTCCGGTGCCCTCGAACAGCTCGGCTGGGTCGATGCGCATCGCGGCGCCGGTGGGACAGTTGTGCACGCACCCCATGAATGGCAGGCCGTCGCACAGGTCGCACTTAATCGGGAAGCTGGCAGGGATGTGCGTGGGTACCGGCGCCTGGGATGGCGCCGGCTTGCGTCCACCCACCGCCGCCAGCATTCGACTCCACAGCCCCGGCTCACTGGCGTCATGAGCGGCCACCGGATAGGGCCGAAAGAACGCCGGGTCCTTCATGGTCTTGGCCTTGAGGCTTTGCGCGTGATCGAAAGTGGGCGTATCGACCATCGCGATGTTGTCATAGGGACAGGCGATCGCGCAGTTGCCGCAGCCAATACATTTTTCATACTCGAAATAGATCTCACCCTCGGGCCGGCGCTGGATGGTGCCGGTGGGGCAACTGTTCATGCATTTAGGATCGTCGCAATGACGGCAGGCGGCGGGAATCAGGTACTTGCCCAGTTGGATGCCATTACGAACCAGACGGCTCTTGCCGTGCAGCGCTTCGCAGGCCCTGACACAATTGTCGCATTCCACGCACAGATCAAGATCCATTACCAGCAGGGCGTCGGACTGGATTACCCCGAGTTGGCCGCTTTTGGCCAGCAGTTCGGAAATTTCCGGGGTCAGGCGCGCCTCCTGCTCGCGCCGGCGCGCGATCACCGCGCGGGCCTGGGCCTCGACCTGGGGAAAGCGCCGGCACAGCTCGAGAAAATCCTCGCGTCCGATTTTGATCAGCTCGCATTTGCCCGCAGTCAGCACGCTGGCCGTACGCGGGCCGTTGTCGAACAAGGCCATCTCACCGAAAAAATCGCCGGCTCGTAGATAAGCGAGCACCCGCTTGCCGCCATCAGGCTGCTCGCGCACCACCTGAACGAAACCGTCGCGCACGATATACAGTGCGTCGGCGGCCTCGCCCTGCAGCAGCAGGGGCAGGCCGCGCAGTTCGTAGCGAGCGATTTCGCAGCGCGGCACCAGGTGGTCGATCGCCTCGGGCGTGACCCCGGCGAACAAGTCCATCTGAGACACCGTGGCGCGCACTGCCCGGTCCCGATAGCGCTGAGCCAGGCGGGCGCGCGCCAGCGCATTAACCTCGACGAATTTCAGGGCATAGCGCGAGATCTCGAACAGCTCGCCGTCCTCGCGGCCGACGATATCCAGGGTGCGGGGCAGGCCGCCCATCGCGCCCAGTTCGCCGAAAAATTCTCCTGCGCCCACGCTGCTGACCAGGATGGGTTGGCGATGGGGTACGGGATCGAGTAGATCGACGACGCCGCCGAGCACGCAGCACAGCGTCAGCTCATACTCACCCTTGCGGCCGATGACTTCGCCCGCCGAGAAGCGGCGCAGGCGCAAGCCCGAATCGGGCTCGGCGGCAGCGCGCAGCAAGGCCGTGCGCTGCTCGGCGCTGAAGTCGGCGAACAGTGGGTGGTTCGCCAGCCGCGCCCACAGCGCCGAATCGGCATCCTCCTGCGGCAGTCCAGACACAGCACCGGACTTAGCCTCAGCTCAGCCGCCCTGTCAACAACACCTTAGAAGACGCCGCCGGAGGCGGCTTTGACCACTGCGATCTCGCCCGCCGGTGCGGCCGCGGGCTTGCGTGCGAGGGCCGCGTCGATAATCGGCGCAAGGTGCGCCTGCCTGGCCGTGGCGGATTCCAGCTCGCGCTGCCTGAACTCGGGCATCACCTGGGTCGCAAACAGTTGCAATGAGCGGCAGATGTCTTCATGGCGGTTGTTACCCGCCTGCGAAACAAATGCCACCTGGTCCACACCCGCAGCTTCATAGGCACGCAGGGTGGCGCCGATTTCCGCCGGAGTGCCGATGCAGGTGAAGCCTGGAGGCGCGGCCGCGGCCATGTTGGCCGCTTGCTTGAACTGCGAATAGATATCGGTGCGACCGGGTTGATGCTGGCCGAAGACGTAGTAATGGCCCAAGGCATAGGCAAAGAAGCGAAACCCCTCGCCGCCTTTCAGCCAGGCCTGGCGCTGGCTTTGAGCGCACATCATCGGCACCACGATCGCGATTTGGGGATTGACCGTATAGCCGATAGGCTCGCATTCCCGCTCCAGGATGCTGTGATATTCGTCCACCCATTGGCGCGCTTCTTGGGGACTGATAAAAGCGAAGCTAAGAGCGCCCAGCCCAAGGCGCGCGGCCCGCTTAATAGTCTCGCGCTCGGAGCAAGCCACCCACAGTGGCGGATGAGGTTTTTGCAGTGGCTTGGGCACCAGGTTGCGCGCCGGCATCCGCAGATAAGCGCCCTGATGACCGCTGAATGGTTCCTCCACCATCAAGCGGCAGGCAACCTCCAGCCCTTCCTGCCACAGCGCGCGCTTGTCTGAGCGCGCCAGGTTGAAGCCCCCCAACTCAATCTCGGAGCTGGACTCGCCGCTGCCGAATTCCACCCGGCCGTGGCTTATCAGGTCGAGCATCGCGATCCGCTCGGCCACTCGCGCGGGATGATTATAGGGCGGCGCCGTCAGCACGACTCCGTGCCCCAGGCGAATGGTACGGGTGCGCTGGCTGCAGGCGGCCAGAAACACCTCGGGCGCCGAGCTGTGCGCGTATTCCTCCAGGAAGTGATGCTCCACGGTCCAGACGTAATCGAAGCCGCATTGGTCGGCCAGAGCGACCTGCGCCAAGGCCTGCTCAAGCAGTTCCAGTTCGCCATTGGTGCTCCATGGTCGAGGGTATTGCAATTCGTAGAACAAGCCGAACTTCATCGCTTCCTCCGCGCGCTGGTAGGGGCCTGGCCCCAAGTCTACGCTTGCCGACGCGAACGCTACTAGCCGCCATATCAAGGATGGCCACGATGCTATCTTTGAAAGCGAGCTTGTCGTAAATCTGCTTTAGCGTCGGCACATCCGGTGCTCACAGCCGCCGTTCGGGCTCACCGTACTCGAAAGTTATCTTTGTGAGGGGAGTTGCCAGGAGTGAGATCATCCCATGATTCCGGCCTCGGGCTGGGCAAGCTGAGAGTAGGAAAGTACCTGGGCCTATTACAACAAGATTTAAATGCGGTCTATTCGCGCGACGTTCTTAAATGGCTGCTGATCGCGCCCATTATCGGAGTCGTTACCGGGATAGTTATCACCGGGGTGGCGGTGGCGATCCTCGACCGCGCCTGGGGCTTTTTTCTGCCCCGCTTCTATGCCCATCACTGGCTCATCATACCGGTGGTGGCCGCGGGCTTCGTGCTCGCGGGTTTGATAATGCAATTTCTCACCGACAATCCCGACCTCCATTCCACCGAGGAGATCATCAGCTCGTACCACGAGCACCAGGGTGACATTAACCCGCGCCCGTTCTGGTTCAAGTTGTTCGCCGCCTTGTTTACCGTAGGCTTCGGGGGCAGCGCGGCGCTGGAAGGGCCGAGCATCTACGGCGGTGGCGCGATCGGCTCCTGGTTGTGGAGCCGGTTGCGTCGGCTGGAGCTGCGGCCCGAGGACCGCCGCACGATGCTGATAAGCGGCGCGGCCGCCGGAATGGCGGCGGTCTTTCGCGCCCCGCTCACCGGGCTGGTCTTCGCCCTGGAGATGCCTTTTCGCGACGATCTCGCGCACGAAGCCTTGCTGCCGGCCTTCATCGCTGCAGTGGTGGCTTACGCGACGTTGGTCGCGGTGCTGGGTTCGCAGCCCCTGTTCTATTTCGTCGGCACCATCCGCTTCGCGGCGATGGATCTGGTGTGGGCGGCGCTGCTGGGACTGGTCTGCGGCCTGCTGGCGATGTGCTTTGCGATCCTTTTCCGCCGCGTGCGCGGCGCGGCGGTGCGCAGCCGGCTGCCCCACACACTCAAGATGCTGGTAGGCGGCCTGGCCACCGGTGCCTGCGGCCTAATCTTCGTGTCGCTCTTCAGCCAGCCGCTCCTTCCGCTGGGGCCCGATTACGAGGTGGTGCGCGAGATGCTTGCCCGTCCCCATAGTTCCACCTGCTTGCTCGGCTTTTTTCTGCTCAAGGCTGCCGCCACTATCTTTACCCTAGGTGTGGGTGGTGTGAGCGCTGCCTTCGTGCCGCTGCTGTTATTAGGTGGCGCAGTGGGCAATATCTTCGGTCAATCCGTGCTCCACGCCACCACGGTCGATCTATTCGCCGCGGTCGGGATGGCCTCCTTCATCGCCGCCGCCTACAAAACTCCGTTGGCGGCGGTGCTGTTCGTGGCCGAAACTACCGGCGGTATCGCCTTTCTTATTCCCAGCCTGATTGGCGCCGCGGTCGCCTACGCGGTATCGGGCGAAGCCTCGGTCTCGGGCGATCAGCGGCTTCATCAGATGCCCCGGCTGAGCGGTCCCACCGGGATCAAAGTCAGTGAGATCATGCAGCCGCACGTCATAGGTGTGGAAGCCAGCAGCACCGTACGCGATTTCGTCGCGCGTATCGGTAGCGCCCAGCGCCATCCGGTTTATCCGGTCTTCGAGCACGGTCGTGCGGTGGCGATGGTCTCCTGGTGGGAGGTTAGTCAGCTACCCCCCGAGCGCTGGGATCAGACCGTGGTAGGCGAGATCGCTCGGCGTGAGATTACCACAATCGATAAAGAAGCGGACTTGGGCGAGGCGGTACGGCTGCTGACTCGGGAGCAGCGCGATCGCCTGCTGCTGGTGCTCGATGCCAACGGCGCGCCGGTGGGCATCCTTACCAACGGCGACGTGCTAAACGCCTTGGAGGCCGGAGGCCGCAACCATCATTGAGCCGGCCGCCCCTAGTCGCCACATTTGGGCGCATCCGGCTGACGCCCGATCTGGAGCAGCGCGGTGAGGGCAGGTCCGCCCCAGTGCCCCTGGTTGCGCAACTGCTCGCTGTTGCATAGATAGCCGGGCGCTAGCGCCACCGCTTGCCGGTAGCTATCCAGCGCGCGACCGGGCATCCCCAGCCGTGCGTAGCCGATGCTCATCGCCGCCAGTGCGTCGGGATTGTGCGGATCCAGCTTGGCCGCGGTTTGCCATTGATTCATCGCGCCGTTGATATTGCCGGTGTCGAACAGCACGAATCCCAGCACATTATGGACGACGACATTGTCCGGCCTGACTTGAGTGGCGTACTGCAACTCCTTAGCGGCGGCGTTTACGTCGCCGCTTTGATAATAGGCAATACCGAGGTTGACGTGGGCGGCGAAATCACGCGGATCCAGAGCCAGTGCTTGCCGATACTGGTAGATGGCGTCGCGCAGGTCGCCCTGCCCCCGCAGTGCGACACCCAGATCATTGTGGGCGCCCGGATTGTTGGGGTCCAATTTCAGCGCGGCGCGATATTCGTCGATGGCGCCGTTGAAGTCGCCGGTGGAATCCAATGCCCGGGCCAGTAGGCGATGAGTGCGGGCTAGCGTTGGGTCGATTGCCAGGGCCTGCCGATACTGGTCGATTGCACCCAGCAGGTCGCCCTGGCGCTCCATCAACACGCCCAGGTTGTTGTGCGCCTTGGCGTCGCGTGGGTTGTCTTGCAAGGCCAGCCGAAACTCACTGGCCGCCGCCTGGAGATCACCTTGCTGGGCCAGCAGCACGCCGCGGTTGTAGTGGGATTCGCTTACCGCCACCGTCCCCGGAGGGGCCGGTGCTCCCAACGCCTGCTGGCCGCCACCCTGCTGGCCGATGGCGGCTGCCCCACCGTTTGGCGCCTGGCCCAGGTTGGAGCCTTGGTCGGGGGGCAACATGGTAATCACCTCGCGCGGGCTATCGTTCCCGCAGCCGAGTGCGACCACCAGCAGCACGGCTAAGACCACTCCCGCACTAATTTTCAAGATGGTAGCCGTTTTTCTGCAGTGCCTCCCTCAGTTCCGCGATATGGTCGGGACCGCGGGTTTCCACTTCTACCTGCACTCGCGCCGCGCCCAGTGCTACGTCGCGTTGATTGCGTTCATGATCGATCGCATGGATGTTGGCGCCCCGGCTGCCGATCAACGCCAGGACTCGGCTCAGTTCGCTGGGGCGGTCGGCCAGCTTCACGCTGAAGCGCCACAGGCGGCCGCTTTTGACCAGCCCGTGGCCGATCATGCGGTCAAGCAGATTGATGTCGATATTGCCGCCGCTGACCACGATCACCACCCGTTTGCCACGCAGCGCCGGCCCCAGCTTAAGCGCTCCAGCCAACGCCGTGGCACCCGCACCTTCGGCCAACAACTTCATCCGTTCCAACAACAGCAGGACCGCTTCGCCTATCGCGAAATCGTCTACGCTGACAACCTCGCGCAGGTGCCCGTGCAATAAGGCGTAAGGCAGCTCACCCAGTTTGCCGGTGGCCAGACCGTCGGCGATGGTTTCTACCGGTCCGGGCACACCGCTGGCAGCCTGGCGTGCTAGGCTCACAGATAGTTGAGGGGAGCCGGCTGCTTCCACCCCGATCACTTCGGCGGCGGGCGCACGCGCGGCCAGGGCCTGGACAATCCCCGCGATAAGTCCGCCGCCGCCCACCGGTACCATCACCACGTTGGCGTCGACTTCCGCCGCGATTTCCAGCCCAATGCTTCCCTGGCCGGCGATCACCCAAGGGTCGTCATAAGCATCGATAAAGCTGGGACCGCCGGACGCCGAAATCTCCGCCGCCCGTTGCCGCGCAGCCTGATAATCTACCCCGTGCAGCACCACTTCCTGGCCGTAGCCTCGCGTGGCCTGGACCTTGGCAATCGAAGCGGTTTCGGGCATCACGATCGTGGCCTTGATGCCAGCCTGGGTGGCGGCGAAAGCCAACGCTTGGCCATGGTTGCCGGCGGAGGCTGCGATCACGCCGTGGCGAGCTTGCGCGGGCTCCAGCGCCCGAATCCGGTTATAGGCACCACGAATCTTGAAGGAGCCGGTCTTTTGCAGATTTTCGGGCTTGATCCAGACCTCGGCCCCCAACATGCGTGATAGCGTCGAGCTGTGGGTCAGGGGCGTGGGCTTGGTGACCGAGCGCAGGCGCGCGGCTGCCGCCTCGATCTCCGCGATATTTACCTCCATCGCCGCGCTTCCGGTGAAGGCCCGCTCGCCTGCGTGGCAGGGGGGCCGGCTCTCTGCGCCTGATACATCTTAGGTCTCAATGGCTGGGCGGCTGAAAACGAAAAGGGGTGCATGGGCCAAAGCCGTCGCGCTCGAATTCGTAGCGCATGCAAGTGCCGTCAGCGTAGTTTAAATCCAGCAGCAGGTAGCGGACTCCTTTAGGCTTAACCTGGTTAATGATCGCGCTTAGACTAATCTCGTCGCTGGTGGCGACAGCTACGATTTCAGCTTCCTGGGCACCACTGGCTCGACAAAACTGCTGCGCGCCCTCATCGCTGCTGAAGGCCAACAAGCCCGCCCACGGTGCCAAATTTTCCCGAAAGGCGATCAGCCCGCCGTGGCGATCGAGCAAAAAATAAAGCTCCGGCGATGGCGGCGCGCCGTTCATTCCGTTTCCACCTCGAGTTGCCCGGCGCCAATCGCGCGCGCGCTGCTTGACCAGCGCCGGATAGGAGTAATAGGAGGCGCCGTTAAGCCGCAGAAACGATCCCAAATCGACCCCCTCCAAGTCCAACTTTCCGATCGCCGCGCGCGCCGCCGCGCCGTCCTGGGCCTGGCTGATGGCGTCGAAGAGCTGACGGCCGGCGGCGGATTGAAAATCCTCGCGCACCAGCAGTCCAGCGCTATCCGTTCGGCCCTGCTCCAGGCATTCCAGCATGAAGCGCAGTGCCTTCAACTCGTGGCGGAGCAAATCGACCTGTTTGAGCGGTTGAGCCATGGGCTCAAGCTTATCGTCGCGGCCCCGCCCTCTCAACCGGGTTCGCGCCGATCAGAGCGTGCCGCAGCACGTACCGTTATTACGCGATGGCGCCGGCTAGGGCAGCGGCGGTGGCGGAGCGTAGGCGTCGAGGGTGCGCCAATCGGTCGCCGCCGAATAACGAATTGCCAGTCCTCGCAGCCGACTCAAATTGCAACTCTGCTCGCTGCCCACACCCCCCTCGCCGCGCTGATGGCGGCGCACGGCCTCCAGGAGCGCGCGGCGCACCCGGATAATCACCACGTCGCTTGAGCCCAGGTATTCGCGAGTGCGATCGACGATCGGACCCATGGCTTCCTGCACCACGAAGTCTTCGTACGCAAAGTTACCGGGGATGCCGCTGAAATGGCCTTCCTTCATCGCGCGCCGGTCCTGGCGCCAAAGATTATCCCATCCGCCCATATCGGAGCAGAAATTGTCGAGATTTCCCGAACTGCCTTTAAGCACCCAGGGCAAATCCAGAAATTGCTGGCTGATGGGCTGCTGGGCGTCCCAATGGAAGTACCACTGCGCGCTCCATGCGTCGTCGATCGGTACCGAGCAGATCATATAGCTGGGATTGATGGGTAAGGTGGGGATGAAAGAGTAATAGGGGAAGACCACCTCGCGGATGCGCGCGTAGTTGGTGCCGTCGCCTAGCGGACGCAGCGCGCCCTCGCGAAAGCCGTAGGGGCGCGGGGCGAATTCGAACACCGGCGCGGCAGCCTTGGACCAGCGATAATCGGCGCGGTCGGCGGTGCGGACTGCGCTGAGCGAGCTGCGATGCAAGATTCCATGATGCGCGGAATCGAGCACTCCCTCTAAGCCTTGGAGCCATCCGCAATGCAGGATCGCTACCCGCGCCAAAATGTGGTTGGCTGGCAGGCTGTTGAACTCGAAATTCCAAAACGGCGGGGGTGTTTCCTGCTGACCTAGATATACCCAGATGATAGTGCCGGCTTCACGCACTGGATAATGGCGCACCCGCACCTTGGCGGCGAATTCGGCGCGCCGCTCGGGCGGCTCAGAGGGGACTTCGACCACCTTGCCGGAGACGTCGATTTTCCAGCCGTGGAAGATGCAGGTAAGTGCGTTGTCCTCGTTGCGGGCCAAAGCCAGCGAGGTGCAGCGATGGGGGCAACCCTCGTCGAAGAAGCCCACTCGCCCGTCGGTTGAGCGGAAGGCGACAAAGTTCTCGCCGAACAAGCGCACTCGCACCGGAGCCCCGTCGGCCTCCAACTTTTGCGCGCGCAGCGCCGGGGTCCAATATTCGCGCAGGTACGCGCCCATCGGGCTTGACGGCCCGACCTGACACAATAATTCGTTTTCTTCTCTGGTCAGCATGATTTTGCGTCCAGGCGGCGATTTCAGGCCGTTTGCACGGGCTGCGGCGGATTGAAGGAATCCAGTTCGGTCCAATCCTGCTCTTTGGGATAACGGATCGCCAATGCGCGTACCGCGCTGTAGTCGATTTCAGCGTTTTGCCAGGGGATCACTCCGGCGCGCGCATAAGCGCGGGCCGCTTCCATCATGACGCGACGGGTGCGGATGATCACTGTGTCGCTCTGGCCCAGGTATTCGCGCGTGCGATCGACAATGGGTCCCATCGATTCCTCCACCACGAAATCTTCGTAGGGGACAACGTGCATGATCCCGGTCCAATGTCCTTCCTTCATCGCGCGGCGATCCTGATGCCACAGATTAGCGATATTGCCCATGTCGGAGCAGAAATTGTCGGGGTCGCCCGAGGTCCCCTTGATGCGCGAATCCAGGTAGGCCTGGGTCAGCGGTGCCTTGGGGTCGTAGCGCACGTACCATTGGGCGGTCCATTCGTCGTCGATCGGGATCGCGCAGATCAGGCTACAAGGCGAATTGGGGTTGTTAGGGATGAAGGAATAGAAGGGAAGGACGACCTCGCGAATGCGCGCATAATTGCAGCCGTCGGGCAGTGCTCGCAGCGCGCCCTCGCGAAAACCGTAGGGCCGCTCCAGCATCTCGAAAACCGGCCCAGTGTCGGCGTTGGCATAGGCCAGGTCCTCGATCGAATTGGCGCGATAGGCGGAGATGAAACCCTTGTGCAGGATGCCCAAATGGGCCGAATCCAACACCGCTTCCAGGCCCTGGAACCAGTTGCAATGCATCACCGCGCGCTGCACGTACACCTGCGGCTGCGGCAGGTGGTTGAACTCGAAATTGTAGAACCTGGGCGCCGACGAGCGTCGCCCCAAATATACCCAGACCATCCCCCCAGCCTCGCGCACCGGATAATGGCGCACGCGAACCTTGGCGGCGAACTCGGCGCGCCGCTCGGGCGGTTCAGAGGGGACTTCGACGACCTTGCCCGAGACGTCGATTTTCCACCCGTGGAAGATGCAGGTAAGGGCGTTGTCTTCGTTGCGCGCCAAGGCCAGCGAAGTGCAGCGATGAGGGCAACCTTCGTCGAAGAAGCCTACCCGCCCGTCGGTGGCCCGAAAGGCGACGAAATTTTCGCCCATCAGACGCACCCGCACCGGGGCCCCGTCGGCCTCCAGCGCGGCGCTACGCAGCGCGGGCATCCAATACTCGCGCAACAGCGCTCCCATCGGTGTACCTGGACCCACGCGGGTCAGCAATTCGTTCTCTTCGCGGGTCAGCATCATGAACCTCCTGGCTTGCAGGCGACAGGCGCGTAATGAGAGCCGGCGCGGGTCATTGTCCTTTCGCACTGGCTGGTCGCGGCTGTCAAATCAATTACTCCAGCCCACCGATTACCTTGCTTAAGATATCAAACATCTGGTCGATTTGCCCGCGCTCCACGATCAGCGGGGGCGACAGCGCGATGATATCACCGGTGATGCGAATCAGCAGTCCGGCCTCAAAGCAGCGCTTCAGGGCCTGGTATCCACGCGCGCCGGCACGCCCTTCTCTTGGTTCCAGCTCAAGGCCGGCGACCAGGCCCAAATTGCGAATGTCGATGACATGGGGCAAGCCGCGCAGACTGTGGGCGGCATCCTCGAAATAGGGCGCCAGTTCGCGAGCGCGGGCAAACAAACCCTCTTCGGCGTAAGTCTGTAACGTCGCCACGCAGGCCGCCGAGGCCACCGGATGACCGGAATAGGTGTAGCCGTGGGGCAGCTCGATTCCCTCCTTGACGCTTTGCACGATGGTGTCGTGAAGCTCGCGGCGCACCGCCACCGCGCCCATCGGAATCATGCCATTGGTCAACCCCTTAGCCAGGGTAATCATGTCCGGTACCACGCCAAAATATTCGCTGGCCAGGCTGGCACCAAGGCGGCCGAAGCCGGTGATTACCTCGTCGAAGATCAGCAGTATTGCGTGGCGGGTGCACAACTCGCGCAAGCGCTCCAGATAACCCCGCGGCGGCACCAATACACCGGTCGATCCCGCCAGCGGCTCGACGATTACGGCGGCGATGGTCGAAGCGTCGTGCAAGGCCACGATCTGCTCCAGCGCGTCGGCCAGATGTTCACCCCAGGCGGGCTGGCCGCGGGTGAAGGCATTGTGAGCTAGGTCATGGGTATGTGGGAGATGATCGGCGCCGGGTAGCAGCGCGCCATACAGCTTGCGGTTACCGCCGATTCCGCCCACTGTAAGCCCACCGAAGCCGACCCCGTGATAGGCCCGCTCGCGGCCAATCAGCCGCTGACGCTGTCCTTCGCCACGAATGCGATGGTAGGCCAACGCGATCTTGAGGGCGCTGTCAACCGACTCCGAACCGGAGTTGGTGAAGAAAATCCGGTCCAGCCCGGCAGGCATCAATTCTGCCACTGCCGCCGCGGCCTCGAAGGCCAGCGGATGGCCCATTTGAAAAGAGGGGGCGAAATCCAGCCGCGCTGCCTGCTCCTGCACTGCGGCCACGATTTTGGGCCGCGAGTGGCCAGCATTGACGCACCACAAGCCGGATGTGGCGTCGAGGATGCGTCGGCCGTCCGCGGCGATATAATGCATGTCCTGCGCTGCCACTAACATCCGCGGAGCGTCTTTGAAGTCGCGGTTAGCGGTAAAAGGCATCCAGAAATGTTCAAGGTTGGGCGTCGCGGCCTGAGCGCGACCGGCAGCATCAGCCATTCATTTGCCTCCGCTGGAGGGATTGGGACGCGCCAAGCGCGGTCCTTGTATTGAATAACTCCCCACCCTCAGCTCCTGTGTCAAACCGCGCGCCTGAGGCCTTGTCGCGCTACTCGCTCACCACTTCGCCCCCGCCCAGGGGCGGTCGCTTGGGTAGGAGAAAAATTAACGGCAGTACAGCCAGCGCCATCAGCAAGGAGATCCAGTTGGCGTCGTTATAAGCCATCATGGTGGCCTGCTGGTTCAGTGTGCGGTTGACGATGGCCACCGCCCGCATGGCGGCGTCGGGCGCGCTGTAGCCGCCGGCCAGCAAGCGCGCTGCCAGTCCCTGGCGCATCAGCAGGTAGCTGTGGCTGGCGTTGGTCAGATGGGGGATTAGAGCGGCGCGATGAAATTGCTCGCGCCGTGCGATCACGGTGGCGAGCAAAGCGTAGGCCAGGTTGCCGGCGATACGCCGGCTTAGAGTGTACAGGCCTGAGGCGTCAGTCATGTGGGTGCGGGAAATGGTACTGAGCGAGAGCGTGCTGAGCGGCACCATCGACAAGCCCATGCCGGCGCCCATCAGCAGCAGCGGCAGGACTAGGGTGTAGAACCCGATGTCCAGCGACAAGTGTGACAGTTGCCACTGACTGGCCACCAAAGCGAAGAAGCCCAGCAAGGTAAGCAGGCGAGGGCTGGTGAAATTGTAGATCCAGCCCAGTATCGGCATCAGCGTCAGCATCGCCAGCGCGCGCGGCATCAATGAGATACCGGCCTGGTAGGCGGAATAACCCAACTGGTCCTGAGTCAACTGTGGGATTAAAAAAGTCGAGCCGTAGAGCACAAAGCCCAGCAAACCACCCAGCGCCGAGCCGATTGCCAACTCGCGATTGGCCAGCAGGCGAAAATTGATGATCGGCTCGTTGGTCAGCAGCTCGCGTGCCACCAGTGCGCCTAGCGCAAGCACCGCCACTACCGTACCTCCAAGCACCCAGCGCGAAGCGAACCAGTCCACCTCCTGGCCGCGTTCGAGCACGATCTGCATGGCGGTCAGCCCCACGCTGAGCAGGGCTATCCCTGACCAATCGACCCGCTGCAAGCCGCGTTTTAGATAGGGCGGGTCGCGCACAAAGGCCAGTACCATCAGGATACCGGCCACGCAAAACGGCACGTTGACGTAAAACACCCAGCGCCAGCCGTAATTGTCCACCAGCAGGCCACCGATCACAGGGCCCGCCGCCGGAGCCAACAGCACCCCCATGCCGTAAATCGCCATCGCCATGCCCTGCTCGGCCGGGGGAAAGGTTTCCCTGAGAATGGCCTGGGCGCAGGGGATCAAGCTGCCGCCGCCGGTGCCTTGGACCACCCGCCAAAGCAACATCTGAGCGAAGGTCTGGGAGGTTCCGGCCAGCACCGAACCGGTGGTAAACAGGATCATCGAGGCTAGGAACAGCCGTTTGCGGCCAAACAATGCGCTCCACCATGCCGCCATCGTGATCATGATCATCTCGGCGATGCTGTAGGAGGTCGAGACCCAGGTGATGGTCAGCAGATCCTGGCTAAAGCTGCCCATCATGTGTGGCATTGCCACGTTGACGATGCTGACGTCCATCACCGACAGCACGGTACCAAACATGATGGATGCGGTGATCAGCCACTTGTTAGCGGTAGGCGCAAGAGAAGAGGCTTGGCGCGGAGCGGTGGCCACCTGAATCTCTACTCCGCCACTTGACTATCAGCCACGCGAGCGCAGCGATCGGCGCCGGTGTGCGAGAGGCTCAGCGCAGCCACACTTTGACTTCCACCGATAGGCCCGGCCGCAGATTAGGCGGGTCTTCGTTCTGGTCGAGGCGAATTCTAACCGGCACGCGCTGCACCACCTTGATCCAGTTGCCGGTGGCATTCTCGGGCGGCAGCAGACTGTAGAGCGAGCCCGTAGCGCCACCCAGGCCTTGGACATAGCCCTGTAAATCCACCCCCAGCGCATCGACATGAACAGTTGCAGCTTGGCCGGGATGGATCCCGCCGATGGCCCCCTCCTTGAAGTTGGCGGTGACCCAGAGATGACCGAGCTGGGTAATCGCCAGCAACCCCTGGCCTGGTTGTACCCGCTCGCCGACTTGAACCGTGCGATCGCCCACCACGCCATCCACCGGTGCCTTGATCTCAGTGTAGCTGAGTTGCAGCAAGGCGTGATCGAGCGCGGCCTGGGCCGCCAGCACAGCAGCTTGGCGCGAGAGCACGGTCTTGAGGGCGGCGTTGGCTTCCGCGCGATCGGCTGCGACATTGGCGCGCGCCACGGCGGCGGCACGCACTCCCTCCAAGTAATTCTCCCGTGGCATCGCGCCGCGCTGCGACAGCACGCGCAAGCGCGGTACGTCCTGCGCGGCCTTGACGTAATTAGCCTGGTCGGCCTCGATCCGGCTAAGCGCGGTCATGCGATCGGCCTTTGCTGTTTCTACCTGAGCCTGGGCCTGGATCAGGTTGGCGCGGGCCTGCTCGACCGCCACTTGGTAGTCGCGTGGATCGATATGCACCAGCAGTTGCCCAGCTTTGACGGATTGAGTGTTGTGGACCAATACGGCCATCACGGTGCCGTCGATCCGGGAACTGACCGGGCTGATGTAGCCGCTGATCTGGGCGTCTTCTGTAGCAACGTAGGAGTTTAGATAACGCCAGAGTTTGAGCCCGCCGACCACGCCTGTGCCGATAATCAGGACCACCACCAAACCGCGCAGCAGCAATCCACCCCAGGAGCGTCCCGCCATCGGAGCAATCGTGGCCTTGTTTTTGTCTTCTACCACTGTTGGAACTTCAACCGCATCATCCCTGCGCGGGGCTCCAGCCTCCGCCCAAGGCCTTAAAGAGCGCAATGAGGTCAAGTGCCATCAGTTGATGGCTTTGCGCCAATTGATCCTGAGCTTCATAAAGCGACCTTTGTGCCTCCAACACGTCTAGATAGCTGCCAATTCCATGAGTGTAGCGATCCTCCGCCAGGTCGGTGGTGCGTTGGGCGGCGGCGACGTTCTGGGCCAGCAGGAGATGGCGCGCACGCTCGTGGGCAAACGCGCTCAGCGCATCCTCGACCTCCTCCAAGGCCTGAAGCACGGTTTTCTTGTAGATGAGAAAGGCCTGCTCCTGCTCGGCGTTGGCCGCGGCCAATTGCGCCCGCAGCCGACCACCCTCGAAGATCGGCAGGGTTAGGGTCGGGCCCACAGTCCAAAAGCGACTGGCCCCTTCGATGAAATTGCTCAGCGCGATTGATTCCAGCCCGACGGTCCCGGTCATCGAAAAATCAGGGAAAAAGGCCGCCGTAGCCACTCCCACCCGCGCGCTGGCCGCGGCCATCTCGCGCTCGGCCGCGCGAATATCGGGCCGTCGGCGCAGTAGCTCAGAGGGTAGGCCTGCGGGTATACGCAGCTTGAGGAGGTTGAGCTGAGAAACGTTCAACAAGGGGTGTGTGGTAGATAGCGAAGAACTGAGCGCCTCCGGCGGGCGGCCCAGCAATACTCCCAACTGATGGATGGTTTGGACCAGCGAAGTTTGCAAAGTGGGGATCGTGGTTTGCGTGGCCAGCATCAAGGAGCGTGCCTGTGCCACGTCCAGTTCGGCCGCGAAGCCCATCTGAAAACGCTCCTGGGTTAGCTCCAACGAAGCCCGTTGCGCCTGGCTATTACTTTGTGCGATCGCGATGCGTCGCTGCAGGGAACGCACATTGACATAATCCTGGCCGACCTCGGCCAGCACCGCCACTTGCACGTCGCGTTGGTTTTCCGCCGCGCGTTCCAGTTCGGCTTGCTGCGCTTGGATGCCGCGGCGGATGCCGCCAAACAAATCCAGATCCCAGCTCGAATTGAAGCCGCCTTCAAACAAGTTGTATTCGACCGGAAAGATCTGGGGAAAGGAGCCGAAGGGCGTATTTTCGCTATAGCGGACGCGGGTGTAGGAAGTGCTGGCGCCCAGCGTGGGGTAAAGGGCCGCGCTGGCTTCACTTTGTAGCGCGCGGGCCTCGCGGACTCGCGCCACCGCATCCATCAGATCCAGGTTGGAGCTCAGGGCCTGCGCCACTAAGCGGTCGAGCACCGGATCGTGGAATCCGTGCCACCATTGCGCCAAGTCGGTCTGGGGGGCCTGAGTAGAGGGCTTCAGATTGGTTTCATAATCGGCGGGTAATTCAAGATTCGGGGGCTTGTAATTGGGCCCGACCATGCAACCGAATTCCAGCACGGCCATGACCGCGAACGCGATTCGCCGGCTGTGCCGCTTGCGAGTCATGTAATCGCAGGCTTGCACGTTTATTGCCCTGCCTCCAAGGGCTCGCGTTTCAGCCCGCCTTTTGGCATCGGCCCGGTTCGACCAGCCGCATCGCCAGCCAGTCCAGAAAATTGTCTTGGGCCTGCTGGAAGCGCTTGCTGCCTGGGCGTACACCAGTAATCAGACGGGCGAACTGGGGAAAGGCGGCCGGAAACAGGATAAGCGCAGTAATCGCCAACATCACCTGCGTGGGATCGATTTCGGGAGCCAGCCGCCCTTCTTCCTGCCAGCGCCTAAAGCGCTCCAAGACGCGCAAGAATAGTACTCGCCGAGGTCGCTCCGCCGCCAGCCTACTGCTCTGTTCCAGGGCTTCCCACTGCAGAAAGCGCACCCATTGGCGATCGGCCCCCGCAGTAAGCGACCAATGACGCAGCGCGCTGGGCAGGTCTTCAGGAGTGCTCTCAACCATTACCGTGCGTTCGGTCAGCTTGCTTTGCAATACTTCGCGATAGAGCTGAGCCTTGGAGCCGAAGCAATAGAACAGCATCCGCTTGTTCACGCCCGCACGCCGGGCAATCAAGTCAGTGCGCGCCCCGGCAAAGCCCCGGGCCGCAAATTCGGCCAGGGCGGCCTTGCGCAGCTGTTCGCGGGTGCGGGCCAGGTCACGCTTGGTGGACACCCGGTTATTATCCAGTTGGTGAATTATTGAGGCAACCGTTCTGATCGCCTACCCCCCGCAAGCATTTTCCAGGGTTAAGGCCGCGGCCTTTACCTGTGTTTGTAACACACACCCCGCGCTACCCGTGTTTCCAGCCCCTCCGATATGTCAAAATGAAAGATGTCAATCACGTAGCGGCTGTGGTGCTGCCGTGACAGTGGCTACATAGCTTACCCCTCGGAAGCGGCAAGCAAGCGTAGGCGGACCATGACGACAAAGAGTACCCGCAGTGTATTGGGTGACGGAGTGGCGGCCGGATTGCTGGGCGGTTTGGCCGTGGCGATTTGGTTTTTGCTTTTTGATGTCGCGCGCGGCCATCCTTTTCAGACTCCTGCGATGCTCGGCTCGGCTTTGCTGCATGCCTCGCCTGTGCCGGCGGACACGATACCCTTCGCTCTTCGCGCGCTCGAATACAGCGTCTTTCACTTTACCATTTTCGCCCTTTTTGGTTTGACGATGGCGTGGCTGATGCTGCTCGCTCGGCCCACTCCGCGCTACCTGTTCGCTATGGTAGCTCTCTTCGCGGTCTTCGAGGTTTTCTTCGTCAGCTTGGTGACGCTCCTGCGGCCCGAGCTCCAGCCCTGGATTAGCGGCTTCAGCGTGCTGGTGGCTAACTTATTGGCGACCGCGGTGATAACCGTCTACTTCTTCGTTCGCAACCCCACCCTGGGCGGTAATTTGCTGGGCGCTGAGCGTCTGAGCGTGGTTACCGAGGGAATTTTGTCCGGGGTTATTGGCGGCTCCATTGTTTCGGCCTGGTTTTTGTTGCTCGATTTAAGAGCGGGTGCCCCGTTACGGACTCCGGCGGCTCTGGGCGCGGCCTTTTTGGGCGACAGCAGGATGGTTACCCAGAGCGTGACGCCTTTCGTGATCGGCTACACCGTGCTGCACTTTTCGGTTTTCATCGCGCTCGGCGTGATCGTCGCCGCGATGCTAGCGGCCTCGGAGCGCCAACCGCTGTTTCGAATTGGATTGGTGCTTGCCTTTGTGCTGCTGGAATTTTGCTTTCTGGGCGTGATTAACGTGATCGACGACTCTCTGTTCGACGTCGTCGGTTCATTGGCTATCACCGCGGGTAATCTGTTGGCCTGCGTGGGAATGTTGGGATTTTTCTTTTTTCGCCATCGCGAGCTCGACGTCTGGCATTATCTGCTTTTCTGGCAGAACCGGCAGGTCTGAGACAACAGCGCCCACGGACGATAGTTCCAACTGGGCTTTTTATCCGATCTCCCAAGGCTGTGGCGCGCTGCTCTGGCTCAGCTCGGCGGGAGCAGGCCGCCGGGCAGCGGCGCGGGAGGAGCGTGCGGATCGATTTCCAGCCAATTGCGCTCGGCCGAATAGCGCAGCGCTAGGGCGCGGATGGAGCTATAATCTAGCGGTTGCTCTTGACCCGGGGCCGGCTTGCCGGCGGCAAAGGCGCGCGCAGCCTCCAGCAGCATCCGACGCGTGCGAATAATCACCGAGTCACTCTGGCCCAGGTACTCGCGGCTGCGATCGACAATGGGCCCCATCGATTCCTGAACGATGAAGTCCTCGAAATTGACGCTGCGCAGCCCGGTCCAATGCCCCTCTTTCATCAGACGCCGGTTCTGATGCCACATGTTGTCCCAGCCGCCCATGTCGGAGCAGAAATTGTCGAAGTCACCCGAGGTATCGCGCATCATGTCCTCGCGGTACTCCGCCGTAATGGGTTGATGGGGGTTGTAGGTGACGTACCACTGCGCGGTCCATTCGTCGTCGATCGGGACCGCGCAGATCATCAGGCAGTTGACCTCGGCGGCGAAGGGAATGAAGGAGAAATAGGGCAGGACAAATTCCCGGATGCGGGCATAGATGGTCCCGTCGCTGAGCCTGCGCAAAGCACCCTCGCGAAAACCGTAAGAACGCGGCGAGAGTTCGAAGACTGGACTGCTGTTGGCGGTGGCGGGCATCAGATTCTCCTGCCCTGCCTTGGGGCCGCGACCCTCCTTGCGGGCTTCGTGGACCCAGCCTGAATGCAGCACGCTGAGGTGGGCGGAATCCAGCACACCCTCCAGCCCTTGGAACCAATTGCAATGCATCTGGGCGCGGCGAATTAGCAACTGGCTGGGCGGCAGCGAGTTGAACTCGAAATTGAAAAAAGTCGGTGGTTGCTCGCGCTTGCCCAGATAGACCCATATGATGCCTCCGGCCTCGCGCACCGGATAATGGCGTACTCGTACCTTGGCAGCGAATTCGGTCCGCCGCTCGGGCGGCTCGGAGGGCACTTCGACCACCTTGCCCGAGACGTCAATCTTCCAGCCGTGGAAGATGCAGGTCAGTGCATTGTCTTCGTTGCGCGCCAGCGCTAGCGAGGTGCAGCGATGGGGGCAACCCTCGTCGAAAAACCCCACCCGCCCATCGGTGGCGCGAAAGGCGACAAAATTTTCGCCGAGCAGACGCACGCGCGCTGGAGCGCCATCGGCCTCCACCTTGGCGCCGCGCAGCGCCGGGGTCCAATATTCACGCAACAGTTCGCCCATCGGGGTGCCGGGGCCGACGCGGGTCAGTAGTTCGTTTTCTTCGCGAGTCAGCATCGCGCTACTTCTCCAATCTCATGCTGAGCGCTCAGAGCTGAGGCGGATTAAGCGTGTCAATCTGGCGCCAGTCCATACTCTCAGGATATTTGATCGCCAAAGCCCGGATTTTGCGGAAATCGATGTTCTCGTCCAGCCACGGTGCCACCTGCCCTTGTTGATAGCCGCGGACCGCCTCCAGCATCATGCGGCGGGCGCGGATAATCACTGTGTCGCTACTGCCCAGATACTCGCGGCTGCGATCCACAATGGCGCCCATCGATTCCTCGACCACGAAGTCTTCATAGGGGATCGATTTGATTCCGGTCCAATGCCCTTGCTTCAACCACGCGCGATCCTGATGCCAGAGATTATCAACGCTGCCCAGGGTAGCGGAAAAATTATCGGGGTTGCCCGAACCCGCATCCAAAAACCATTGCCGTTCCTCGGCGGTCAAGGCTCGATCGTTATACCAATATACCATCCACTGCTTGGTCCATTCGTCGTCGATCGGGACGGAGATGAAAATCGAACCCGGCCGATCGGGCGGATAGGGGATGAACGAGAAGAAAGGGGCGACATACTCGCGGATACGGGCGTAAATCTGGCCGTCGGGCAGGGCGCGCAGGGCGCCTTCGCGAAAGCCGTAGGGCTTGAACACGAACTCAAAGGTGGGGCTGCTGATCGACGACATCGCGACGTTGTTGGAAAACGCTCCGGCCTGTCGCATGTGGCCCGAATGCAGGATTCCGAGGTGGGCCGAATCGAGCACCGCCTCCAATCCCTGGAACCAGTTCGCGTGCATGATCGCCGGCATAGCGATGACGTGGCTGTCGGGCAGGAGGTTGAATTCAAAGTCGTAAAAGCGCGGCGGTTGCGGGCGCGTGCCCAGGTAGACCCACACCATTGAGCCGGCTTCGCGCGCCGGATAATGGCGCACGCGGACCTTGGCGGCGAACTCGGTGCGCCGCTCGGGCGGCTCAGAGGGGACTTCGACCACCTTGCCCGAGACGTCAATCTTCCAGCCGTGGAAGATGCAGGTCAGTGCATTGTCTTCATTACGCGCCAAGGCCAAGGAGGTGCAGCGATGCGGGCAGCCTTCGTCGAAGAAGCCCACGCGACCGTCGGTTGCGCGAAAGGCTACAAAATTCTCGCCCAGCAGACGCACTCGCACCGGAGCTCCGTCGGCCTCCAGCGCTGCACTGCGCAACGCCGGCATCCAGTATTCGCGCAGCAGCGCTCCCATCGGGGTGCCAGGTCCAACCCGGCACAGCAGCTCGTTGTCCGCGTGGGTCAACATCAGCCTTGCCTCCGAATAAGGATTGACTCGGCCCGCACCGGCCCGTAGTCGGATGCATCAACTCCTGTTTAAGATAGTAAATCTTTGGCCGCGTGAAAACCGTGGGTTAACCCTGAGTCGCCACTGGCACCCGGGGTTTGCGGGCGCTACGATTTCAAAAATCGGAAGAAGGAGCGCGCCTACGGTGGAAATTGCGATCATTGGTGGCGGCATTACCGGCCTCAGCTTGGCTCTGCATCTGCATCAGCGCGGCATCGCCTGCCGGGTTTTCGAGCGTGTCGCCGAAGTCAAAGAGCTGGGGGTGGGCATCACCCTGTTGCCCCATGCGATGCGCGAGTTCGCGGCCCTGGGGCTGAGCCAGGAGTTGCTGGCTCAGGGGATTGAGAACCAGGAGAGCTGCTTCTTCAATCGCTTCGGCCAACTCATTTACAAGGAGGCGCGCGGCAAGTTTGGGGGCAATCCTTATCCCGAGGTGGGAATCCATCGCGGCCGCCTACACTTGATTCTCTACCGCGCGGCGCTCAAGCGACTGGGGCCCGAGCGCATCCTGACCAACCATCAATGCGTACGCGTGGAGCAAGACGGCGAGCAGGTTGTGGTCTATCTCAGGGAGAGCACCAGCGGGCGGGCTTTAGAAGCGCAACGAGCCGACGCGGTGATTGATTGCGAAGGGGTGAATTCGGCGGTACGCAAGCAGTTCTATCCCGATGACAAGCTGGCCTTTGGCGGGATCAACACTTGGCGTGGAGTCAGCCGCCACGCCCCGATCCTAACCGGCCGCAGCTACATGCGCATCGGCTCGATTATGACCGGCAAGCTGGTGGTCTATCCGATCATCGACAACTATGACGGTGCCGGCAATCAACTGATCAACTGGATGGCGGAGATTCAGGGCGATCGCTTCACCCAGAACGATTGGAACGCGCCAGGGCGATTGGAAGATTTCTATCCCATCTACCAGAACTGGCGTTTCGATTGGTTGGACGTGGCGGCGATGATCCGCCAGGCCGAGTTCATCCTGGAATATCCGATGGTGGACAAGGACCCCATCGAGCAATGGGTCTTTGGGCGAGTCGCGCTGGCGGGCGACGCTGCTCATCCGATGTATCCCCGCGGATCCAACGGCGCGGCGCAAGGTGTGATCGACGCGCGCACGCTGGCCGAAAGCCTGGCGCAATACGAGAGCCTTCCGCGCGCGCTCAAGGAATACGAAAACCGTCGGCTGCCGGCCGCCAACCGCGTGGTACGCACCAACCGCAGCAATCCGCCCGACATTATCAATATCCGGGTGGAAGAGCTGGTCGGCGACCGCCCCTTCGAAGATCTCGACCGCTACATTACACAAGACCAGTTGCAGGCGCTCTCCAACCAGTACAAGCAGATCGCCGGCTTTGCGATGGAAGATCTGGGCGAGCGGCGCTGACCCCCGGTCGGGGCGAGACAAGGCACGCTGTGCCAAACAGCCACCGTTGTAAAAGGCGGCTTTCTTCCCCTAAGGGTCGGGGCGTCTTGGGTCTGCGCGAGCCATCCATGCATTGGATGACAATAGCGTAGGCTTAAGGCCACGCGCCCAGCCAGCCGCCATTTTTCACAGCAGCTTGCATCCGCTGCGCGCACCCTGGGAGACCGTCCGAGCTGCTGGCAGACCGCCAATGATGGGGGTCTCGGTCCGCGGCCCTACCGAGCTCTATTTTAAGAGAATGTTGGCTCCCCGGGCCGGATTCGAACCAGCGACATGACGGTTAACAGCCGTCCGCTCTACCGACTGAGCTACCGGGGAGCATCGAACATGCGGAGCTTATTTAGCTAGCGACTCGCCGGGGGTAAAGCAAGTCGTGACCTGCCGGGCGCGCGCCAATTTATCGGCTTGGAAGTCATGACATCTACCCCGTCGTGGCTTATTGTCCTGCAAAGGCCTAACGCGAGGGAGTGGCGGTTGGGGTGCTCGTGCTTTGGCTGACCAGCACGCTGGCTTTTTGAGCCAAACTGCGGGCGCTCAGATAATCCTGGTCGGCGAAGGCCTGCCGAGCGCTGGCGATCATCGCCCGCGCGGTGCCCAACTGAGCCCGGTTGGCAGGGCCGACAGACTGCAATTGCCGCTGGGCGGCGTCGATCGCCGCCTGCGCTATCAGGCGATCCTCCTGCCCCAGGCCGCTGTCGGAACTGATCACTGGCGGAGCGCTAGGAGCAGTGGGTGGTGGCGTGCTGTGCGTCGGTTTGCGGCGGCGCGCGGCGGTGTGCGGTTTCGGCGGCGGCGGCGCGGTTGGCGCTTGCGAGACCGCGGCGGGGACCATGCTCGAGGCGGGCGCGGATGGCGGCGGTTTGGGCGGCGCTGGCTGCCACCACGCTTGCAAGCCAGGGAGCGTCGTACAGCCAGCTAAGCCCACCGCCAGGATCGCAGTGCAGGCCAAGCCGGCCGGCTTACGCCTGGGCGTCCAGCCGGTCATGAGCTTTCTGGCCTGTCGGCAAGTTGATGGTAAAGGTGGTCCCCACGCCCACTTCTGAGGCCACATCGATCGATCCGCCTTGGACGTCGATCGCTCGCGCGGCCAGCGATAAGCCAAGCCCGTTGCCACCCTCTTTGGTGGTGAAATAGAGGTTGAAGATGTGGGCTAGGTTTTCGGGCGCGATCCCTTCCCCCTGATCGCTTATTCGAACCGTGACGAAACCATCGCCCGAGTTGCTGGTACGCAAACTTAAAACCCCACCCTCGGCCATCGCCTCGACCGCATTGTTGGCGATATTCTTGAGGGCTTCGGCGAGCAGGTCGCGGTCGGCTTGAATCGATGGCAATGTCTCGGCCAGTTGGTATTCGACGCGGGTCTTGGCAGTTATTTGGGCGCCAATTTCCCGCAACAGTTGATTGACGTCAACTTGCGTAAGTCTCAATTGCTCAGGTCGCATAAACCGCATCAGCGCATCGATTATACCATCCAAACGACGGATTTCATGCCGGATGCGCTCGATTCGCGGGGTCAGGGCCTTGCCTGCCTCCACGTCCTGACGCAGTAGCTCCAACTGTAACACCATCACGTTAAGCGGCTTGCGGATCTGATGGGCGACGCCCGACAACAGGCCGCCCAAACGGGCTAAGCGGCTGGATTGCTCGATGATCGATTCCAGCTCGCGCACTTGCTGCAAGTCGCGCATGATGACCAGCAGGCCGGCGGATTCTTGGGCTTGGCCCAGTGAAAAAATTGACACTAGGTAGGTTCGTTCGCCATGGGCGCGATCCAGGCGAAAAGCCACCCCGCGCACCTCGGTGCCGGTGCTCAAGGCGGGCTCTACCAGTTGCATGAGGGGGTGGGCGGCGCCCAGCAGCAAACGCAACGGCTTGCCCTCGTTGAGTCCGTTGGCGTCCAGGCCCAAGCGCTCCCGGGCTTCGCGGTTGGCGAACAGCAGAACGCCTTCGCCGTCCACCAGGAGCGCTGCGTCGGTCATCGCGCGGATCGAGCCGACCACATTGCCGCGCTCGTTCTCCCAGCGGATGCGGTCGGAC
>DATGLK010000029.1 GCA_035294265.1 Candidatus Binataceae bacterium | reverse complement strand
CGCGAGTTGGAGCCTCTTTACGCGCGCCATGTCCCTACCATCTCCACCGCCCGGCCCTTTCGCATGGAACCCGACGTGCCGCTGGTCATTCCCGGGGTCAACCTCGACCATCTCGGCCTGATCGCGCAGCAGCGGCGCCAGCGTGGTTGGCGCGGCTTTATTGTCACGCTGCCCAATTGCACCGCCACCGGAATGGCGATCACGCTCAAGGCGCTGGAGGAAAACTTCGGGGTCGCGGCGGTGATGGTAACCACGATGCAGGGAATCTCGGGGGCGGGGCGCGACCTGCCGGCGCTGGACATCGTGGAGAACATCATTCCCTACATTCCGCGGGAGGAGGAACGGGTAAGGATCGAGACCGGAAAGATTCTAGGCCGGCTGGAGGGCGAGAAGGTAGTCGAACTGGCGGCACCGATCAGCGCTACCTGCACCCGCGCCGCAGTCATCGCCGGGCACACTGAAGCACTCAGCGTGTCGCTCAAACATCCCGCCTCGGTGGAGGCGGTAATCGGATGCTTCGAGCATTTCGGCCACGCCTTCACCGATATGCGCCTGCCCACTGCGCCGCGCCATATGATCACGGTCCATCGCGACCCGATGCGGCCGCAGCCGCGACTGGATCGCGACGCCCAGGATGGGATGACCACCTCGGTGGGGCGGATTCGACCCGACGAAGTGCTGCCCAACGGCATCAAATACTTGCTGGTGACGCACAATGCCTGCATGGGCGCGGGCAAGGGCGCCGTGCTTTTGGCAGAATACCTGGCCGCTCAGGGCTACCTGCCGGCCACGTCCAGAAGTTAGCTCAGACCGGCAGTTGCCAGCCCATCACATAGGCAACGATAAAGAGCACCAGGAAGATCACGAACAGGCCGCGACCGGCATAGGCCGGAGCGCTGGGCTCGGCAGCGAAGCCGAGCAAGCCGCAAATAGCGCCCGTGATCAAGAACACAAAGGCATAGGTCATATGCGAAGTGAACATTGATTAGCTTTCCCTGATTGCGCCGCTCTGGGGGCGGTTCGCTACCACGGCATCTTGGCTCAAGCCCATGCTTCCATGCAAGCCTCGGTTCCCATTGGCAAAGGGCGCAGGCAAGCCGATGGCCCCCCGCCAAACCATCGTCACTCTATCCCGCAGTAATTTCTTTGCTCCTTTTCGCCACCTAATGGACTTTACGCAACTAACCGTTGCGCCGCGACGAATTAAACCGTAGTCGCGCCGGATTCCCCGGCTGACTATCGGGCCGAGGCAGTTGACGGGCAAGCACGTGAAAGAAAATTTCACAGGAGTCGGGGTTGGTAGCCTCGCAAGGGGAATGGTCGGCGCGGTCTTGGCGCTGGCGATCCTCGCGCGGGCCGCGCATGGCGAACCAATGATGACGCTGGCTCACAATCGTCCGGCGGCGGCCATCCAAAACGCGGTGGTCGGCACCGCGGAGGGCTCACGCCAGCTCACGCTTTCCGTGAGCCTCAAGCCACGGGCGGCGGCCGCGCTGGCGCAACTGTTGGCCGACCTGCACGACCCCTCCTCGCCACGCTACCATCGATGGCTGAGCGGGGCCGAATTCAGTGCGCGCTTCGGTCCTGCACCAGCGACGGTGGCAAGCGTCGTGCAATGGCTGAAGGCGCAAGGTTTGGTGGTCGAGATGGCTCCCCGCGGCGGGCAAATCCGATTCAATGGCACGGTAAGCGCGGTCCAGCGCGCTTTCCAGACCACGATCGCGACTTACGGCGACGGGACGACTTATGCCAACCTGGACGAGCCGCATATCCCTGCGCGGCTGGCAGAAGCGATCGCCGCCATCAGCGGGTTGGACAACATGTCGCGCTCGGTTGCAGCCAGCCGCGTCCCCAGCCTCGCACCCGCGCTCAGACTGCCTGCGCTGAGTGAGCTGGGACAGCTTTTGGAGCTGCCGACTCAAGCAGGCGTGGGCGCGATACCGTTGGCAATCATCCCGCCGTGGCGCGCAGCCTTTGCTCCCAGCGATTTTTATACCTTCTATGATGAGCCAGCGGCGGTGCGCGCGCTGGATGGCCAGGAATGTATCGCGATCGTGGGCGATTCCGACTACCTACCAGCTGCTTTGGCGTTGTTCAATTCCCAGTTCAATTTGCCCAACGTCGCGCCGACTGAAAAGCTGGTGGACGGCAGCAACCCGGGCATCGGAAACGACGAATTGGAAGCGCTGCTGGACCTGGAATGGTCGCACGTGGCTGCGCCACGGGCGCCGCAGGTTTTCTATCTTGATAACCCGGCCACCGGCTCGCTGGCAGACGCCATCGCAGCCGCGGTCGAGGACAACCTGTGCCGGGTCATTTCGATCAGCTTCGATTACTGTGGTCAGCCCCCCAATTTTTACACCGGAACCCTAGACCCGCTGTTCGCCCAGGCGGCGGCGCAAGGACAATCGGTATTGGTGGGCTCGGGAGATTGGGGAGCAGCCAACCTAGTGTTCGATCCCAATCAAGGTACATGTGTGGCCGCCAGCAGCCGCAACGTCAGCGAGATGGCGGCCGACCCCAACGTCACGGCGGTGGGCGGATCTGAATTCCAGCCGGTGTACGACGGCGCGGGCAACGATGTCGGCTTTACCAGCGAAAGCGTCTACAACGACTCCGGCGAGCCGGTGGCCGCGGGCGCGGGCGGGGGCGGAGCCAGCATGCTGTTTGCCAAACCCAGCTATCAGAGCGGCCCTGGGGTGCCGGCCGACAACGCGCGCGACTTGCCCGATGTCGCGCTGATGGCCAGCCCCTATCACCCTGGCGCTTATTTCGGGGAGGACAACGCTGGCAGCCCGGCAATCGGGTGCTGCGCCGGGGGGACCAGCCTGGCTGCGCCGCTGTGGGGTGGAGTTGGCTGGCTACTCAGCTATCAGACCAAGGCACGGCTGGGCAATCTCAACCCCGGCCTCTATCGCCGTGCGGCGGCGGGCCAAGCCCAAGCGGGCTTTCGGGACATCACGATAGGCGACAACAGCTTCAACGGCGTAACGGGATATCAGGCCGGCGCGGGCTATGATTTGGCCAGCGGATGGGGCACGTTGGACGTGAACGACTTGCTCTCGGCCTGGACGGGCCTCCCTACCCCAACCCCAAGCCCGGCGACCAGCCCCACTGCTACCCCTTCGGCTATTCCCACCTTTACCGCTTCGCCCAGCGCTTCCGCCACCTTGACGGTGACGCCTGTGCCAACTCCCACAGGTAGCGCGACGCCCACTGTTTCGCCAACTCCCAGCC